>JAFOLN010000211.1 GCA_017419325.1 Clostridia bacterium | reverse complement strand
TGGGCGGCGGTCTGTTTGCCCCGCAGAGCACCCTGAGCCGCGAGCAGGCGGCACCGATGCTGGGCCGCGTGTACGAGCTTTATTCGCTGGGTGAGGTAAAGACGGGCGAAAGCCTTGAAAGCGCGGGAGCAGCGACGTTCGCCGACGACGCGGCAATCGGCGCGTGGGCGAAGAATTATATATACTTCTTCGTTGGCAAAGGCGTAATAAACGGCGTGGGCAATAATATGTTCGCGCCCGGGTCGTACATGACGCGCGAAGCGGCGTTGAAGATAGCCATTGAAACGGCGGCGCAATAGAATTGTGAACCGACAAAAGGAGACAGCCCGAAAGGGGGCGTTTCGTAAGAAAGCGCCCCCAACGTATCAGAACGTGAGGTAATTGACCGCTTCGGTATAATGACCGAAACAAATCGGAAGTTGTATATATTAAACGGGGAGGAAGGGATTATGGGAACTGTATTTCAGATCGTCAGCGTTATCTTGATCATCATCGCGGTGATTCTGTTTTGGAAAAATTCTTCCAGGAATACTATGATCACAAAAGGACAGAAAGCGCTGGCTGTTTTCCAGATCGTACTGGGCGGCTGTTTTTTTGCTCTGTGTCTTTCGGACGTATTGGATATAAAGGTCAATTTCTCAGCCGTACGCATGTTTTTGAATATATTCTATGCCATGGCGTTCCTTTCCATGACTGTATTCGCCCTGTCCGATCTGCATCAAAAAACGCAAAAGCAAGTCCGGATAATCGTCTGCTGCTGCGCCGCGTTGATTGCCGTGCAGTGCTTCGTTTTTCCGTATGATGCAAAAAACGAGCTCATGCGCATATGTGAAGTATTTGAAGGAATTGCTGTTTTCACCATGCTTATCGTGCTGGCCGCAAGAATCAACGATGAGAAATACGGCAAAAGAGCCTTGAACGTTATCATTGTCCTTGAGTTCGCAGTTGCCGTACTCAACACCGTGTTTCCCATGGCTTCCATCACGGAGGATATCCAGAGTATTGACATTCCGATGAACTATTTGGCGCTGTATATGAGGCCTGTTTTATTCTCTTCCCTTGCACTGATTTACCACATATGGTTTGACTTGTTCAAAGCCAGAAGCCGGAATGAAAAAGGATAGACGAAGCAGGCACGGTCACCATGGCCGCGCCTGTTTCATAAACAAAGCTGCAGGCCCGTCCGGGTCTGCAGCTTTAATATCACAGCGCCTTCTTTTTAGCGCAGTATTCAAGAAGGTATTTTCTGTACCCGCCGGAAAGATTGTACGCCTCGTACCCCTCGTCCCGTAAAAGCTCGACCACCTCGCGGCTGAAAATATCCGCCTGACAGTAGACGTATATCTTTTTGTCCTTCGGAAGGGAGTAAAGCTCGGACAGCTCGTCGAGCGGAATGTTTACGGAGCCTTCGATATTGCCGTGGGAGAAGGTTATCCTTTCGCGCACGTCAAGAAGCACCGCGTCGGCAGGTCTGTTCTCAATAAATTCGCATATGTCGATTTCAGTTTCCATAAACGCGCCCCCCTCAGCCTTCGCAGTCGTCTTCGTATTCGGAACGGTTCTCTTTAAGGAACGCGCCGTCCTTCGCACGGCAGGCGCGGCATTCGTCCGACGGGGAGAAGCCTTCGTATACCTTGAACTTCAATGTGAGCAGGTCAAAGGAGAATATTTTGCCCGTTAGCAGCTCTCCCGCGCCCGTTATATATTTTATCGCCTCCGACGCCTGAACGCAGCCCATAAGCCCCGTGGCGGCGCCCAGCACACCGGCGGCGGAGCAGGTGAGTCCCTCGTCCTTCGGCGGCACGCCCAATATACAGCGAAGGCACGGCCCCCCGCCCGGCACATAGGTGAGGCTCTGCCCGCCGAATTTTATAACGCCCGCGTGGGAATAAGGCTTTTTTGCGATGACACAGGCGTCGTTTATAAGAAACTTCGTTGAGAACCTGTCGGTGCAGTCGAGTATGAAATCATAGTCCGCGATAACGGGGATGATGTTGTCCGCGTCGAGCCGTTTGTTTACCATTATCACCTCCGCGCCGGGGTTTATCGCGCCCAGCGTCCTTTTTGCCGATTCGGTCTTGTATTCGCCCACGCTCTCTGTGTTATGGATTATCTGCCGCTGAAGATTTGAAAGCTCAACACGGTCAAAATCGGCAATGCCTATCCTTCCTACGCCCGCCGCCGCAAGATACATAAGCGAGGCGGAGCCAAGAGCCCCCGCGCCTATGACGAGTACGCTTGCGGACAGAAGCTTCTTTTGCCCCTTGACGCCTATCTCGGGCAGAACGAAGTGGCGCGAATAGCGCGAAAGCTCCTCTTTTGAAAATGCCATATTTATCACCTCAAAAAACTTGTAAACACATCTATTTAATAGGAATTATAGTATATGGACGCCCTTTTGTCAATAAAAAAC
>JAFOLN010000210.1 GCA_017419325.1 Clostridia bacterium | reverse complement strand
TCGCCTGCCGGCGGGGCCTACTTTTGCAAACAAAAGTAGCAAAATTTCCGGGGAGCTGGCCGCTCCCCCGTCCCCTCGCTCCCTCGCTCTCGGGGTCGCTGTCCGCGCCCCTTTCCGCGAGGCGTTACTTAATCCTACATTTTAACGCGCCATTTATAGTCGGAATGAGGGCGCTCCTTCAGGTCTTCGAAGCTTTTCGCCATGAGGCATCATTCAAGACTGTTTTGCCACCAATTGGCGCTGTCGCGCCCGTGACTTCGGTTCCCGCTTGGGGCTATGCAGGCTTTGGAAAGAAGCTTCTTAAATTGCTTTAATCCCGATAAAAAATCCCCGCCGATTTCCCGGCGGGGAATATGTTCATTTCTTTTCAAAGTAGTCGAGCGCGCACTGTTCGTCCTTTATTATCTGCGCCTTCAGCGCGTCAAGGCTTTCAAACTTCCTCTCGCCGCGTATGAACTTCAAGAACTCCACCGAGACCGTACTGCCGTAGATGTCGGCGTCGAAATCGAGTATATGCGTCTCCGCGCGCACGTCGCCGCCCTCGTTCACCGTGGGGCGCGTGCCCACGTTCGTGACCGACTTATACTCCCTCTCTCCCACGACGGTGCGCGATATATACACGCCCGTGGCCGGGACTATGGTGTTGTTTGTAAACTCCTGATTTATCGTCTTTACGTCCATGGAGCTTCCTATCCTCTGACCGTGAACGACCGTGCTCCTTATAAAGAAGGGTCTTCCTAAAAGCTTCGCCGCCGTCTCCATGTCACCCTCCTTTATGAACGAACGTATGAGGGTGCTTGAAACGGGCGTGTCGTCCTTCGCGTAAAGCGGGGGAAGCTGGCTTACGCCTATGCCGTACTTCGCGCAGTACTCACGAAGCTCGTCGCCTCCGCAGGCGGCGCGCCGTCCGAAACGGTAGTTAAAGCCCACCACAACATGGGTCACGCCCAGCTTTTCATGCAGCACGTCGCGCACAAAGTCCTCGCCCGTCATGCCGCGAAGCTCCGTGCTGAAGCTGTCGATATACACCGCGTCGAGCCCCGTGCCGGACAGCACGTCTGTCTTCGTTTCAAGCGGCGTTATCTCCGCCACCGCCGATTTGCCGCCGAAGTTCTTCGGAGAGATGTCGAAGGTGTACACCATCGCCGCCCTGCCCTTTTTCTTCGCCTCTTTTATGGCCGTATCGATGAGGCGGGCATGTCCCGTGTGAACGCCGTCGAAAAAACCGAGAGCGGCCGCGCCGCCGCGGTATTCCTCGGGCAGTCTTTTTGTATCTGAATTGAAAACCACCAAAGCCGATGCACTCCTTACGGTAAATCGGTTAATAGAAACCTCTGATCATTTTTAAAACGCCGTCCTGAGCCCGCGACAGGCATAAAAGCCCGCCCTCTTTGCCGTATACGGCATACGTTTCGCCCTCCCGCGCCGAAAAGCGCTCCGCGGAAAGCCTTACGCCGTTTCTTATAAGCGCTTCGCTCTTTTCGTCCGCGCTTATCGCGGGATAGCCCGAAAAAACGTCCGAAAGGGAATATTGTCCCCCCGAAAGCTCTCCCGCCTCCACTTCCGCGAGCGTTACCGACCGCTCCAGCGTGAACGCGCCGGTGCGGGTGCGAACGAGGCTCGCCATGAGCGCTCCCGCGCCTAAGTCCGCGCCTATGTCGTGGCACAGCGTCCGTATGTATGTGCCCTTTGAGCAGCCGATGCGAAGCGTATATTCGCCATTCTCTTCGTCCGCCGAGAGCATGTCTATATATTTTATCGTGATAACGCGGCGCTTTCTCTCCACCTCAACGCCCTGTCTTGCAAGGGTGTAGAGCTTCTGCCCGCCTATCTTTATGGCGGAGTACATGGGAGGCGTCTGCTCCTGCTCTCCCGTGAATTTCAAAAGCGCCCGGCGCACATCCTCCTCTGACGGAAGGGGCGCGCCCGTTTTTGTTATATTTCCCGTCGCGTCCTGCGTGTCTGACGTAAAGCCCAGGCGCAGGCCCGCGATATATTCCTTGTCAAAGCCCATTATGAACTCCGACGCCTTCGTGGCCTTGCCCACGCATACGGGCAGAACGCCCGTGGCCATGGGGTCGAGGGTGCCGCAGTGGCCTATGCGCCTCGTTTTAAGTATGCCCCTAAGAAGCGCCACCACGTCGTGGGACGTAAAGCCTTCGGGCTTGTTTATGTTAAGAACGTAGTCCGTCATGCGTCTTTTTCATTCATAAAGCGGCGAAGCGTCGAAAGAATTTCCTCTCTCGCCGCGGGAAGCTCTCCCGCGACCTCACAGCCCGCCGCTCTCGGATGGCCGCCGCCGCCGTGGTTTTTGCATACCTCGGAGACGTTCACGTCGCCCGAGCGCATGCTTATGCGCCAGCAGTCCCTGCCGCTCTGATTCATCGTTACTCCTACCCTTACGCCCTCGATGTTCCTCGGTATCTGCGCAAGGCCGTCCATGTCCTCCGAAGTGGTGCCGCTTCTTCGCAGCATTTCGTCCGTCACGTGTATCATGGCTATCTGCCCGTCATCGTATAAAGACAGCGTTTCAAGCACAAGCTTTTCAAGGCAGAGCTTTTCGGGGGTCTTCATGTCGAAAAGCTCCCGCTGTATGGCGTTGAAGTCAAAGCCGAAGGCTATAAGCTCCGCCGCGATGTTGAGCGTGCGCGGCGTAGTGTTCGAGAACTTGAAGCTCCCCGTATCGGTGACTATCGCCGTATATATGCGCATCGCCGTCTCACGGTCAAGCGCCGCGCCCAGCTTCTTTGAAATCTCAAATATTATCTCCGCCGCCGCGGCCGCGTCCGCGTCCACGTATGTGCTACCGGCGTAATCGGAGTTCGAGATGTGGTGGTCTATACATAGGTCGACCTTATCTCCGTATTCGCCCGAAAGCGCGCCCAGCATCGTCGTCTCCGCAACGTCAACGGCTATGATGAAACCGGGCTCGAATCCCGCGGGAACCCCGGGGGCTCCGTCCGAAAGAAAGGCATATTTCTTTGGCACGGGGTCGCAGTTCTTCACATACGCCGTCTTTCCCAGAGAGGAAAGCACCCGCATAAGCGCGTATGCCGAGCCCAGCGTGTCGCCGTCGGGGGCGCGGTGGGTCAGTATTATGAAGTTGTCGTTTGAGCGTAAAAGCCCGCATGCACTGTCAAGCGTTACTTTCATCCGTTCCCTCTCCGCTTTCTTCTTCTTCGGGTATGTCAAGCGAATTTATAAGGCTTAAAAGCTTCGAGCCGTGCTCTATCGAGTCGTCGAACACGAATGAGATCCGGGGCACATTCCGAAGCTTCACCCGCGCTCCCAGCTCGCGTCTTACATAGCCCGCGGAGTTGTTCAGAGCCTTCATTATTGTTTTAACGTCCTCGCGTCCGAAAAGGCTTATATACGCCTTGCAGAATTTAAGGTCGGGCGTTACCTCCACCGAGGTCACGCTTAAAAGCTCCGGTATGCGCGGGTCCCTGAGCGTTCTGAGAATGTCCGAAAGCTCCCGCTTCACCTCTTCGTTTATGCGGTCGGTGCGATGTCTGGCCATGTTATTTCTCCTTGCCGCCCTGTCAGCGTTCTATCTCTTCCATTACGTAGGCCTCTATGATGTCGCCTTCCTTTATGTCGTTGAAGCGCTCTATCGTTATGCCGCACTCGAAGCCCTCGGCAACCTCCTTCGCGTCGTCCTTGAAACGCTTTAAGGAGCCGAGCTCGCCCTCGTGAACTACGATGCCGTCGCGGATTATGCGCGTCTGCGCGCTTCTTACTATCTTGCCGCTCTGTACATAGCAGCCGGCAACGGTGCCCGCGCCCGATATCTTGAATACCTGTCTTACCTCGGCTGTTCCCAGCACGACTTCCTTGTATTCGGGGGCAAGCATGCCCTTCATTGCGGCCTCTATCTCCTCTATCGCCGTGTATATGACGCGGTAGAGGCGTATATCCACGCCCTGCGCCTCGGCGGATGCTCTCGCGCCCGCGTCGGGACGCACGTTGAAGCCTACTATTATCGCGTTAGATACGGACGCAAGCATTACGTCCGATTCGTTTATCGCGCCTACCGCGCCGTGGATGCAGCGCACGCGCACTTCGTCGTTGGATATCTTCTCAAGCGACTGCTTCACGGCCTCCACGGAGCCCTGAACGTCCGCCTTTATGATGAGGTTCAAGTCCTTTACCTCGCCCTGCTTTACCTGGTTGAACAGGTCGTCGAGGGTCACTCTCGGAACGCTCTTGAAGGTCTCCTGCTTCTGAGCTTCCTTTCTCTGCTCCACAAGCTCACGGGCCATCTTCTCGTCATTTACGCCGTAGAACTCGTCGCCGCCCGTGGGAACCTCGGAAAATCCGACTATCTCAACGGGGACGCTGGGGCCCGCGCTCTGAACCTTGCGGCCGTTCTCGTCAACCATGGCGCGCACGCGGCCTACCGCCGTGCCCGCGATAACAACGTCGCCAAGCTTGAGCGTACCGTTCTGTATGATAACGGTGGCAACGGGGCCGCGTCCGCGGTCGAGCTTCGCCTCTATGACGGTGCCCTTCGCGTTTCTGTTGGGGTTGGCCTTAAGTTCCTTCATTTCGGCCACGAGCAGCACCATTTCAAGGAGCGTATCTATGCCCTGGCGCTTCTTTGCGGAAACGGGCACGCATATGGTGTCGCCGCCCCACTCCTCGGGCAGAAGGTCGTACTCGGTAAGCTCCTGCTTTATTCTTTCCGGCTCCGCGCCCTCTTTATCAATCTTATTTATGGCAACTATGATATTTACTCCCGCGGCCTTCGCGTGGTTTATCGCCTCAATGGTCTGGGGCATGATGCCGTCGTCGGCGGCCACAACGAGTATTGCTATATCGGTGACCTGCGCGCCGCGCTGACGCATGGCGGTGAACGCCTCATGTCCCGGCGTGTCAAGGAAGGTTATCTTCTGACCGTTTATCTCAACTCTGTACGCGCCGATGTGCTGCGTTATGCCGCCGGCCTCGGTGTCGGTCACGTTGGAGTGTCTTATGGCGTCGAGAAGCGACGTCTTGCCGTGGTCAACGTGACCCATAACGACAACGACGGGGCTTCTGGGCTCAAGGCTCTCAGGCGGATCCTCGGACTCGTCGAAAAGACGCTCCTCAATGGACACGACTACTTCCTTTTCGACGATCGCGCCCAGATCCTCCGACACGAGCGCCGCCGTATCGTAGTCTATTACCTGCGACACGGACGCCATGATGCCGAGCATCATGAGCTTCTTTACTATCTCGGCGTTGGAGATTTTGAGCCTCTGCGCAAGCTCGCCTACCGATATCTCGTCGGGTATCGTGACCTTGAGCGGCTGCTTCTTTGCCTCCATCGCCTTTATGCGGCGCTGCTTATCCTCCTCGGCCGCGCGGTCGTAGCGCTGCGGCTTCTTGCCGCGGCCCATCTGTCCGCCTTTCTTTATCTTCTGCTTGCCGGGGTTGAAGGATTTTGCCCGCTCCGGTGCGAGGTTCTCGAGTCTCTCGTCGAATTTGCCCAGGTTCACGTCGGCGCCCTTCGTGTCTATATAGCGCTTTTCAAAGCGGCCCGCCGTCTTTTTCGGCTGCTCGGCCGGCTTTGCCTGTTCGGGGGTCTCCTTTGCGTCCGCCTTTTTGGTCTTCTGCTCCTCGGGCGCGCCGCCCTTCTCCTTTTTGGGCTCCCCGGACGCCGGCTTCTCCTTTGCTGCGGCAGGAGCCTCCGCCTTTCTTTCGGGGAATGATGCAAAATACACATCGAGACTTTCCACCTGTTTTTTCTGCGTATAATAATCGAAAATGAGGTTCAAGTCGTCTTCCGAAAGCACCGTCATATGGTTCTTGACGGGCCTCTCAAAGGACTCCATAAGAGTCATTATTTCCTTGCTTGAAACATTAAAATCCTTTCCCACTTCATGGACACGGTATTTCTGTTCTGTCATCAAGCTTCCCCCCTTTAACAGTTTTAGCGTATAATGAGATGAGCTGTCGGGCAATGTCCCTCTTTTTCACGCCTATCACGGAAAGCTGCGGCTTTCCGCAGGCCGCTCCCAGCACATCCATCTCGTAATGCTCTATAACTTCTATATTTTTTGTCTTTGCAACATTGTAAACAAGCTTTTTCGTATTTGCCGACGCGTCCTCCGACAGTATTATGAGGTGCGTCTTTCCCGCTCTCGCGGCGCGCTCTGTCATATCGCTTCCCAGCGTATACGCGCCCGCCTTCATTCCTATGGATATGAACCCGAGAAGTCTGTCGTTCATGCGGGCCCCCTATTCTTCGGAAAGCTCGCGCTCCATGCGCTCATATACCTCGTCGGGCACCGCGGCCTCAAGCTTATGCTCGAAGCGGCGCGCCTTACGCGCCTTCGCAAAGCACTGGGCGCTTTTGCATATATAGGCGCCGCGGCCGTTCTGCTTGCCCGTAAGGTCTAAAAACAGCTCGCCGTCCTTATTTTTCACAACGCGGATAAGCTCGCGCTTCGGCTTCATTTCGCCGCAGCCGAGACACATGCGGAGCGGTGTTTTCTTCGTCTTCATAACAGCTTCCTTCAGAGCTTAAAAGTTAAGCTCGTCCTTATACTTTTCTCTTATGGCGCTCAAGGGCTTTATGTCTATCTTCCAGCCCGTAAGCTTTGCGGCCAGGCGGGCGTTCTGCCCCTCCTTGCCTATGGCGAGGCTCAGCTGGTCGTCGGGCACGATGACCTGACAGCTCTTCGCCTCCGCGTCAACGCCCACGGAGAGCACCTTCGCGGGAGCCAGCGCGCTCGCTATATATTCGTCGGTATTTTCGGAATATTTTATTATGTCAATCTTCTCGCCGCCCAGCTCGTCGACGATATTCGCGACTCTCGTACCCTTGGGGCCGACGCAGGTGCCGATGGGGTCGACGTTCTCGTCGTTCGACCATACGGCTATCTTCGTGCGGCTGCCCGCCTCGCGGGACACGCTCTTTATCTCAACGGTGCCGTCGTATATCTCGGGCACCTCTCTTTCAAAGAGATGCTTCACAAGGCCGGGATGGGTGCGCGATACGGCCACCACGGGGCCCTTCGTCGCCCGCTTTACTTCTATTACATATACCTTGATGCGCTGGTTTTCCCTGAGCACCTCGCCGGGTATCTGCTCCGACTTTAAAAGGAGCGTCTCCGTCTTTTTTATCTCCACCGTCGCGTTGCCGTTCTTCGGGTCTATCTTGTTTACCGTGGCGGTGAGCACCTGATGCTCGTTGTCGGCGAACTGGTCGTATACCATGCTTCTCTCCGCCTCGCGTATGCCCTGTATTATGACCTGCTTCGCCGCGCCCGTTGCTATGCGGCCGAAGTTCTTCGGCTTTATCTCAATGTTCACCGTGTCGCCCACGCCGTACTTCTTTGCGATGAGCTGCGCGTCCTCAAGGCTTATCTGGGTCGAGGGGTTCTCCACCTCCTCGACTACCTCCTTCGCGGCGTACATTTTTACTTCCTTTTTCTCGTCGTTAAGCTCAATTATCACGTTTTCCGAGCCAAAGTCCTTTTTGAACGCGCTCGTGAGCGCTGCCTGCACCTTTTCCAGCATATACGATTTTTTTATGCCTTTTTCTTTTTCAAGCATTTCCAAGGCGTCAAAAAATTCACTGTTCATGTTTTTCCCCCGTTGATTATTTCTTAAAATATTATGTCAAGCTTTATCTGCGCCGCCTTAGAGACAGGAAAGCTTATCTCCTCCGCCCCGGCGCGCACCGTGACCTCGCCGTCTTCGTACTTAAGGAGCGTGCCCGTAAACGATTTTCTGCCGTTTAAGGGAGAAAAGAGCTTTACATTCACGTCATGCCCGATGTATTTCATAAAATGCCCGGGGCGCGAAAGCACCCGCTCTATCCCGGGAGAGGATATTTCAAGGAAATACGCCTGCTCGATGGGATCCTCGCGGTCGAGTATCTCTTCAAGCGCGCGGCTGACGGCCTCGCAGTCGTCCGTTGATATGCCGCGCTCCTCAGAGTCGATATATACGCGAAGGAACCAATCCGCGCCTTCCTTTTTAAATTCCGTGTCCCACACATAAAGCCCCAGCGCCTCTGCGATAGGCGAAGCCCACGCTTCAACTGTACCGGCTATGTTTTTCTTTCCCTGATCCTTTTTCAATCTGCACCGTCCGATTTTTTCTTTACAAAAACAAAGAGCGGGAACGACCCACTCTTTGACTGATACTACTATCTTATAGAGATTTTATCACATGAAAACGGAAATTGCAAGCCTTTTTTGAGATTTTCCCGGCTCAGGTTTCCATGTGACGCGAGATGAACCCCGCCGCCGCGCAGATGACCTTGTAATCGGAATCCTCCGGGAAGGGCTTTTCATCCGATGAAAGCATTATCACCGCGCCGATAACGTCGCCCATAGTCGAGATGGGCGCGGCCGCCGCCGCAAGGCGCCTTTCGTCCGCGTCGGTCACGGGCAGCCTGTCCGCCTCCCGCTCCCGCCTGAATGTCCTGTTCTCGCTCATAAGCTCCTCCATTTCGGGGGACAGCCTGCGCTCCGAAAGCTCCCGCTTCGCCGCGCCCGCCGCCGCGATGATGCTGTCGCGGTCGCACACGGCGCAGGTGCAGCCTAAAAAGCGCGCCAGCGTCTCCGCGTACTCCATCGCATACGGCGCAAGCTCGCCTATGGGCGAGTATTTTTTAAAGATGACCTCGCCGTCCTTCTCCGTAAATATCTCAAGGGGATCGCCCTCGCGTATCCGAAGCGTGCGCCTTATCTCCTTCGGTATAACGATGCGCCCCAGGTCGTCAATCCGTCTGACTATGCCCGTTGCCTTCATATTTTTCCTCCGTAATACATTTTAAAACCGACGTTTCATGGGTAGTATCTGTATTTTTTTGCGGATTATGCAAGGATTTCGATTTGCCCGCGGCGAAAACTCCCCTGCCCGGCCGTATGCGTCAAAAAGAGCCGTTCACCCGGGCGGATGAACGGCTCTTTCATTATATTTTCAGTCCCGTATCGCGGTCTGTCAGTCTGTCAGGGCTGCTTCGGAATGCTTATAAAGCGGCAGGAACGCGCCGTCCAGGACGAACACCTTCGCCTCACGCACGTCCGCCGCGCCTTTTACGGTCCTTGTAACGGCGCCGTCCTGCGGCAGCGTTACGAGCGCCGCGTCAGTCATGCGGCCGTTTCCGTCATAGAGGGCGACGCATGCTTTGGCCGCGCCGCTTCCGTTATAGAAATCAACAGTCAGGGTCACGGCGCTGCCTTCGTCTGTTTTTTCAAGCTTCATACTGCTGACAGGCGTATCCCTTATCTCGTCTGCCGTAAAGTGCACTCGGGCGTTCAGCAGATTCTCATCCGCGCTCGGGCTTAAATCCTTCGTAAGCTTCTCCCATGCCTCGGCGTCACCCTTGAAATAAACATCCGAAAGGCTGTCGCACCGCATGAACACGGCGTACCCGAACCGTGAAACGCTCGCCGGAACGGTGACCGACTTAAGGCTCGTACAACTTCCGAACCAGCCGCTTATCTGTTCAATTCCATCCGGTATAATAATGCTCTCAAGCGAGCTCATGTCCCTGAAGGCGTCATACCCTATCTTGCTTACGCTGTCCGGTATAATAACGGCCGTGACGCCGTCGCACCGTTCAAAGCATTGATTGCCTATCCCGGTCACTCCCTCCGGAATTACGACCTCACCCTTCATTTTAGGGGGGCAGCTGACGACCTTTTTCATATCCTTGCTGTAAACGATGCCGTCCGCGACGCAGAACGTCTCGTTTGCCTCGTCTATCTCAAAGCGCTCTATATTTGTTCCGCTAAGCAGCGGCGCGTATGCAAGCGCCGCGGGAAGCCTGAGTGTTTTTACGGTCTCGGGGCAGTATAATATCGCCGCTTTATCCTTCATGTATATCACGTTGTCGAGCGAGGATAAATTCGGATTGCCCTCATCAACGACGATGTTTTTAAGATTCGGCGTATTATCAAAAGGCAAATAATAGAACATCTGAAGCCCTTTTCCTATATTTATGCTCTCAAGGG
>JAFOLN010000209.1 GCA_017419325.1 Clostridia bacterium | reverse complement strand
TGGAATTCCTGTGGGTCTTGATTATTACCGCATAATCATCCGGAAGGCTCTGACTCAGCCGCCAGACCTCCTCCTGCCCTACAAGATATCCCTCACGCGGAGTGCCTCTGAAAGTGGGCGCCCACAAAACTATTTTCTTCCCCTCATACTCGGGATAAGCCGAGTAAAATTCCTTTTTAAACCCGGCTATAAGGTCTTCTCTGTAATTGTAATCAATAAGCGTTACTCCCGTATCGACGAAGGTCTCCCTGGGGAGTCTCATGGCATTGGAGAGCACGTCTCCCACCATGGGCGACGATACGGTGAATACGTCGTAATTTCTGTATTGAAACTCAAATACCGTGTCGGCTTCCTGAGGCGAGTCGTAGCCTATCTTTTTCATAAGACCGCTGGAATGCCAGAGCTGTATGACCGTGGTCTCTTTTCTCTTTTTACAGGCCGACACGGGTATAAAGCTGTCTGTTATAAAAACATAGCGTGCCCTTGCGTAAAGCGGCATAAAGCTCATCATCGCAAATATGCCCTTTATGGGATTTACGAAGGAATAGTCCCTGTAATACTCCACTACCTCTAAGTCAGGCATCTCGCTAAGGTGCATTTTCACCATCATAACGGAATGGGGCATATCAAATCTGTGACCGTCCGCCAGCACAACAAGGTTGCTCTTTACCGGCTTTAACGCACAGATACTATACAGCGGTGATAAGAGGCATTTACACACCAGCGTTTTTATCGTTTTCATTATAGATGCTCTCTTTGAGCCATGAACCGGACTCATGGCACATCACCCGCCTTATTGTCCAAACCGTTTAACCGGCTGCCTAAGAATTTGATTGAAAGCTTTTTATAAGCCTCTCATACATTGTCGTAAGATCGGGCGCGATCTTCGGCGACCACCCCAGATCCATAAGCTTTCTGCCGCTGAGCCTCAGCTCCACATCGGCGGCATATCCGAATTTATTGCTGTCCTCGGGAATATCGAAGACCGTCTTTATCTTTCCCTCCGCGAGCCTGTCCGAAACAAGCTCTGCCATCTCTGCTATCCTCATGGTGCAGGCTTCGTTTACAACATTGTATGCCTCCGCCTGATTTCCCTTTAACAGGATGGTAAGTATGCCTGTTATGGCGTCGGCTGTATAGCAGTAGTTGCCGTATGAACGTCCCGCAGTATGAAGCACTATGTCCTTTCTCTCTATTGCCGAGCGGGCGAACTGAGCAAATACCCTGCCCTCGTTCTTTGAGATGCCCGCGCCGAAGGTCTGCGCAAGACGCGCGATCTTTACCGGCACGCCGTACTCCGAAGCATAGCAGATGCACATATTCTCGCACATGCGCTTTGCCTCGGGATAGCAGCTTCTCACCTTAAGGTTGTCGATATATCCGAGCTCATTCTCCGTAGTTCTGTTTTCCTGCGGGCCCGGGTTGCCGTACATCTCCATGGAGGATGCATATACAACGGCCGAGCTTTCATGCTTTTTCGCAAGCTCCAGAATATTCTTAGTTCCACAAAGCGCCGTGTCTATTGTCTCGACCGGGTGGGTTACGAACTCCTTCGACGCCGTCTGGCTCGCAAGGTGGATTATAAAATCAAGCTTTTCATCGATTTTAATCTCTCCCGTAACGTCTCCCTGCTTTATTGAAAGACCCGGTCTTTTTAGTAAATCTCCGAATATTCTTTCCGCCTTCTCTTTTGACCTTGAAAGGCCTATGACCTTTATGCCAAGCTTATGTATACGGTCAACCGAAAGCAGCGCGCGCACCATCTGACTTCCTATAAGACCTGTCGCTCCCGTTACGAAAACCGTCTTCCCCGAAAGAAGGCTCCAATCGAGGTCAAAACGGGCTATGCTCTCCAGATCCTCCTGCAAAACGGGATCCGAAGATTCAAATACCATATCATTCATGTCTCTTCCTCCGTGTCCTTGTTCTGCAGATCCTGCAGAAGCTTCTTGCATAACGTGAAATCGGCGGGAGTGGTGACCTTAATATTCTCCACGGGGCCGTCCACCGTATGAAGAACGAAGCCGTAATGAATCATAAGCGATGCGGAGTCCACCATATGCTGCATAACTCCCTCTCTTAAGCCCTTTTCCTGCGCGGCTATTATATCGAGAAGATAAAAGCTCTGCGGCGCACGGGCAATACGGCACATCGGCCTCTCCTGAACGGCAATGATGTCGCCGTTTTCGTTGATATTGGCCACGGTCTCCACCATTGGCGCAACGGTAACGGCCGTTCCGTATTGCTTTACCGATTCTATGTTCTCTGTTATGATTCGCTCATCTATCAGCGGGCGCACTCCGTCGTGGATCAGTACGATCGTATTTTCGTCGTCGTCGAGCCTGTCCCTCAGAGCGTAAAGGCCGTTTCGTATGGAATGCTGACCGTCTTTCCCGCCTGGAACGATGCAACTGACCTTTTTGATACCGTACTCGTTCAGATATTCCTTGAGGCGCGGTATCCAGCTTTCAAGGCATACGACACAAATATGATCTATATCCTTGTGATTCTCGAAATGCTCGATCGTATAAATTATGATAGGCTTACCGTCGATTTTTAAAAACTGTTTCGGTATATTCCTTGAGTTCATTCGACGGCCTACACCACCGGCAAAAATCAGTGCTGCATTCATAAATCAATACTCCTATCTCTTAAAATTTCCGTTCCATGCTGTCCTAACAAGTATAAAACGGATAATCTGTCTTAGCCTGTTCCGGAGCGGGCTCTATTCTCTTGTCTGCAACGGAAAGCAGCTTGTTTTTCAAAGCCTCGTTCTCTCCGAAGTCAAATTTGTTCAATGCCTTCGCCACGTCTCTCTTCTCAAAACCGTAAAGCCTTGCAAGTGTCCTCCAGTTGCGCTTTATTGTATTATAGCCCAGAGACAAAATGCACTCGTCGATGGGGTCCAGATTTATGGCTGCCTTTATAAGACCCGGCGAATTGTTCTTTGAAAGATACATAAGATGCTTTATCCACACTCTAGGTGAACTGCGGTTATAAAGCTTCTTCGCGGGCTTATTCTCCGTGATTCTCTTTATTATGCTGTGAAGGTCAAAGTAATATCTGTCCTCCTCGTGGGTGGGCGTTTTTCTCATTATGCTTGTTTCGTCGGCTATATAGCCCGTCTCAAGCGTTATGGCATAGCAGTTCAAGCGCGTTCTCGCATAATCGAACATCCTGTTTATGTACTTGTTTACATTGGTGAAATCAATGCCCGAATTGTATATCTTGCCGTCGTCGCCTATCCAGTAGCTGCTTCGTCTGCCGTTTACAAGAATGATGTTGTCTCCGTACTTTGCTTTTATCTTATCAAGCCAGTTATCGAACGACTTCCATAATTCGGTGTCCTTCTTCTTAAACGTTATCCTGTTGCGCAAAGGATACTTTTCCGCATTGAGCTTTTTGCTCACCGTACCCTTGAAATCGCTGTAAATGCAGTTGTTGTAAATATAAGTGTTCGGACTTATGAGCGAATAAAAGTCAAGTATCAGCCACTCGCCGGGCGAGTTCTCCATATCATCTTCTATGACATGGTCGAACTGCTTTTTCATAAGTCTATCCGTCCAGTTGAGCTTTCCCACAAATGTGTTGGGGCCGTATTCGATTACCGGGTTCCTGCTCTGTACGGGGGGAACATGGAACCAGTAATTATTTACGGCAAAGTCGCCCTTTACTATATTGAAGGCCGTGCGGCTCCAGCAGGAGCCGAAAACATCCGTAACGACGGGGTTTACCGTAGTCTTATCGGTCACGAACGGCTCCGTGGACAGGCCCTGCATCTGCGCGAACCAGAAGCCCGCGTTCAGCGCGTTTATCTGTATCGGAAAAAGGTTCTTCTTTTCCGATGCGAACTGCGAAACGTCGGAAAGCACGTTTTCGGGCACTACTCCGTTCTGGAACATAAGGTCGTATCTTAACTCCGCGTCGTCGTATACGCCGTTTATCGCCGCATGGTACGCCTTGACTATTTCCTTCATAGTGTCGCTTATATCCGTCGATTCCATCGCCGCTATCGCGCTGCGTCTTCTCTTCCAGTCAAGGTTTCTTAAAGCCATGAGGTCGTCATGGAACTTCGTCACAAATTCGGCCGATGAAGACAGCACGAGCGAATCAAGGAAGTCATTGGAATCGAAGAACACGTGAAACGGCTTCGACTCGAGACCCGACCTATACATTACATAACGCTGAAGCGAAAGCTTCCAGTCGGGGCGCGCGTCGCAGTTCTTCTCGCCGCAGGCAAGTCCGTCTATGCACCTTACAATGTCCTCGTAGCACTCGGGCTCGTAATAATCCCGGCCCGTCTTAAATCCTATTCTCTTGCAGTAGAAGTAGAAATCGGTGGTATTGAGCACCTTGCACTTCATTTTCTCCGCAAAGTAGGATTCGAGGTCGTTTCTTATCCTCAGATATCCGTTCGGGAACGGAATATCCGGGAACGCCCTTACATGGTTGCCTATACGGCAGTACGACGGGGCGCTTAAATGAACAAGGATTACATTATATCTGTTAAAATGCTTTTTAAGGACGGCTAAAAGTCCGTCCGCAGCCGCGTATGCCGCCTCTCTTGAAACAGCGCCGCTCTGGGGAATAAATGTGCTGAGCTCAACGACCGCAAGATCGGCGTCTGTATTCTCAAGACTTTTGTCGATCTCGCTTATCATTTCCCTGCTCTTCTCCTCGGGGTAAAAAACAGAGAAATCAACTAAATACGAGGCGTTTTCTTTTTTTTCATCAAAAGCCTTTTTAAGCTCTGACGCTGTCTCTCTTCCTATAAAGCATACCTTATAGGGGTCGTCCTTGCTGAATATAAAAGGCATTGGTTCACTCTCCTTAATAAACCGCGGATAATCCTGTTTGGGTAAGCTCGGTTCAGGTATCATCTTCCATTTTGAAGCTTCAACGAGCTTTTCTTTGAGTACTTCGTTCCCTTTGAAATCAAATTTGCTCAGGGCTCTCTTTATGTCTTTTCTTTCAAATCGATACAGTCTTGCAAGCGTCCGCCAATTCTTCTTTATAGCTCTGTGACCGAGCGAAAGTATGCACTCGTCTATCGGGTCCAGGTTCACCGCAGCCTTTATCACCTCGGGCGGGTTGTTCTCCGACAGATAAATGAGCTGCTTTATCCAGGTGACGTGGTGGCAGACGTTATAGTTCATTTTTTTTGGCCTGTTTGCCGTGATGTGCTTTATTGTATTATGAAGCTCGGTGTAATACAGGTCCTGCGAATGAGACGGCCGCCGTCTCATGTATCCTCTCTCATCGGGCAAAAAGCCGCTTTCCTTCGATATCGAATAGCAGTTCAGCCTATTCCTTGCATATTCAAACATTCGCTTGACATACAGGTTTCCCTTTTCCGGCTTTTCTCCGGAATAATATATGACTCCGTCGTCTCCAAGCCAGAAGGCGCTTCTTCTGCCGTTCACAAGGATAATATTGTCGCCGTATTTTCCCTTGAGCTTGTCAAGCCAATCATCAAAGGCTTTTCTCATGGGATCCTCAGGGTTATTTAGCGTAAGCAGGCTCCGAAGATACGTTTTTTCGGCTCCCAGCTTCTTACTTATGCCCTTGCCGTAATCGCCGTATATTAAGTCTTTATACTTAAAAATATCGGGCGCCACCAAAGAGTAAAAATCGAGTATCAGCCACTCGGCGTCCGAAGCGAGCATATCGGCCTCTATGGCATTGTCAAACTGTTTCTTTACAAGGCGGTCGGTCCAGTTAAGCCTTCCCACAAACGTCGCGGGCGGATAAGTTACCGCAGGACTTCTGCCCTGTATGGGCGGCACATGGAACCAGTAATTGTTCACCGCGTAGTCGTCATCTATTATATTGAAGGCCGTGCGGCTCCAGCAGGAGCCGAAAATATCGACAACGGTGGGACGAAGCGTCATATTCTCCGTTACGAAGTCGGCCTCGGGAAGACCGCGCATCTTTGCGAAATAGTATCCCGCGTTGTAGACATTTACCTGTATGGGCAGAAGCCCGTCGCTTTCCACGGCGAACTGCCTTGCGTCCTTTAAAAGCCTATCCGGCACAACGCCGCTTTTAAGCATAAGGGCGTAGGGCACGTCTTCGTCATATTTTGCCGAGGAAGCCGCGAGGAAGGCCTTTATTATACCTTTAAGCTTATCGCTTACCTCTGCCGACTCCAAATCCTGCACGGCTTTTTGGGCATTGCTCCAATCGAGCATGCGAAGGGTTTTAAGCTCCTCGAAAAACTCGCTTACGAAGTCCGCGTTCGCGGACAGTACAAGCCTGTCAAGAAAATCCGACGAATCAAGATATATCTTATGCGGCCTCGTCTGAAGCCCGGGCTTATACATTATGTACCGCTTAAGCGAAAGAGCCCAGTCGGGACGTGCGCCGCAGCCGCTTTTGCCCGAAATCACGCCGTCTATGCAGCTTAGGAGGTCGTCGTAGCACTCGGGCTCATAGTAATTTCGCTCCGACTTATATCCCGTCCGCTTGCAGTAAAAGTAGAACTTTGTCGTGTCAAGCCTCAGGCATCCAAGCTTCCGCTGCAGGCGCGCCTCAACGGCGCTTCTTAAGCTTAAATAGGTCTTTGGAAGCTTCGTCTCCGGAAAGTCCCACAAATAACCGCCTACGCGGCAGAACTCCGGATCGCTTAAATGTATTAAAATGATATCATTCTTATTAAAATGTTTTTTAAGAACACGGCGAAGGCCGTCCGCCCACTTTAGCGCCGCGTCCTTTGATAAAAGCTCTTCCGTAGGCAGATATGAGCTTATTTCCACCACGGCCACATCGGCCGCGAAGGCTTCAAGCTCCCTGTCTGTTTCTCTGAATAATTCCTCGTCCCGGAGTTTCGGGTCAAAAGCGGAAAAATCAAGAAGCAGCGAAGGCTCGTCCTTTTGTTCATCGAACCTTGATTTAAGCTCATAAGCTGTCTCTCTGCCTATAAAGCAGACTTTTTTCGGGCCGTCTGAGGCACGCTTCGGTCTGAAGGCATTTTTCAGCAGGGAAAACAAGCTCACACCTTCTTCCCAAGCTTCTTCTGAGCCGCCTTGTATATTCTTTCACAGTTGTTGCGGTCGTCGAACGCGAAGAATTTGTCCGCTCTCGCGCGGTACATATCCTCCATGCGGCACTGATTGCGCATCGCCCTGCAGAGGGCGTCCACGACCTCGTCTTCATTCCTGCACACAGGGCCGAACGCCTGCGTTTCATAATCCATGCCGCCTGCGTCATACTGGGGCGGGAGCGTGTCGGGGTGATAATATACAAGCGGCTTTCTCATATACGCGAAGTCGAACTGCACGCCGCTGTGGTCGGTGAGCATAAGGCTCGATTCGCACATCATTCTTTCGTAGCTTACGTCATTGTCCGCGCCGGCAACAATGCTTACCTCAGGGGGCGCGGTGAAGTCGCCCTTCTGCGGGCTTAAGATGGGGTGAACGAGGTATACTATGCGGTATCCCGTTTCCTTGGCGCAGTCCAAAAGCTTTTTGTTGTTTATAAGCCCGTTATATATTCTGTAGTACTCCGTGTCCTTGAAGTTTATGCTGTATTCGTGTCTGTGACCCTTCTTGTTCGTTCCGGCGGTTACGTTTCTTCTCCATGTGGGAGAGATGAGTATCTGCTTTTTGTCGTCGCTCACAAGGCCGTCGTAACGGGGCGCGCCGGTAAGAAGCAGGGTGCTCTTGTCGTAGCCGTATACGGGGTGCTTTAAGTTCTCTATCTCATTGGGGGATACGCAGAAGTAGAGCTTCGTGTCGTCGAAAAGACGGTTCTGGAACTGCGCTATCCTCTGTATCGTAAGTCCGTGCTGCAGACAGAATACATCGTATGTAAGAAGGCCGCGGAAATACTTCTCAAGCTGTACGCCGAATCCGCAGTACTGCTTTACGTCGACGCGCGTCGCAAAAACGCACTGCGTATGGAGCACGGTAAGCTTCTCCTTTATGGAATTGAACGGAAGTATATGCTTATGTCCTTTTTTGAGGCGCTCATAATCCTCGCAGTCCTTATTTACAACGTAGTAGATGTCAACATCCTTCCCGTGGTTCTCCGAAACGTGGCGGAAGAAGTACTCGCCGTTGTCGCCGCCCTTGAAGAGCTGGTCGAAGGTGAGCCAAACGGGTCTTTTACGGTAAAGCGGGCGCGTAAGCCAGTAAAGCATTCTGAGCTTTATGCTCTTTTTTGCTCTTGCAAGCTCCTGCGCGCTCCCTGCGTTCGCTTTGAAATCCTTATAAAGCTGACGCTCAAGCTTCCATGCAGCGGAGGATGAGCGGTTCTGCAACCACAGCGCCTTTTTATCGCTGTTGTACGTCATTATATACTTACTGAACATCCAGTAGCTGTGGGGAAATTCCGCCACAAGGCGCGACTGCAGCCTTGGGAACGAAAGGTCGAGGGAACGCCGCAGGAGCCCGTATCTGAACTGGAAGGTTATGCCCTTCCGCACCGCTCCCGCAAGCTCCTTCGCGCTAAATCGCACCTGGAACGTGTATTCGCGGTGCATCGATA
>JAFOLN010000208.1 GCA_017419325.1 Clostridia bacterium | reverse complement strand
CCTTTTTTTGGAAGCCTCGCTTCTTGCCGGAGGCGGGGTGCGTGAGATTCTTCGGCGCGTTCGCGCCTCGGAATGACACAGCCGGAGGCTTCCTGCGTTTGGAGGCGGGCGTGACACCTCATCCGTCGCGCCTTCGGCGCGCCACCTTCCCCTCAAGGAGAAGGCTTCGGGCGCGATACAAAAACCCTCCGTCTGCTTCGCGGTCTGACTCAGGGCTTACTGCGGAAAACCGCGTTTTCCGCATAAAAAAGGCGGCCTTTCGGCCGCCGTATTTTTTATTTCTTTTATCTTTCTCTCGGGTTCGGGCGCATAGCGTCGTTCTCGTCCATAGCCGCATATTCCTGTAAGGTCTTCTCCCAGAGTCTGTCGGCAACGGGAGCCCACAGCTCCGCGGGTCTCTTGCACTTTGCGCAAAGGTCGGATACATCCTCCGGATGGAGCGCCTCGGTGGAGTGCGCGCCGGAAGCCTTTACCATACGCTCAAGCTCGGTGGGGTTGTCGAACATCGGGCAGGGACGGTGATGGTTCTCATTGAACGGCTGGCTCTGACGGTACTGCGTGAAGAGCGGGTTCTTGTATGCCTCAAGCAGCGTGTGCTCGTGGATGTTGGTGTCGGAGTAGTGGATGAACGCGCAGGGCTCGATATCGCCGTTCGCGTTGATGTGCAGGTAGTAGCGTCCGCCTGCGATGCAGCCCTTGATGTACTGACCGTCGTTCCAGAAGTCCAGCGTGAAGAGCTTCTTCGTGTTTCTGAACTCGCGCACGCGGTGGAACATGAACTCGCGCTGCTCGGGGGTAGCTATAAGGTCAACGCTCGCGTCCTGACCTACGGGCATGTAGGTGAAGAACCAGCAGAACATAGCGCCCTTGTCTATCATCCAGTCATAATATTCCTCGGAGCCGATAACGTCCGTGTTGTATCTCGTGTAGCAGCAGGATACGCCGAAGGGAAGCTGCTTTGCCTTTAAGAGGTCCATAGCGCGGGAAACGGCCTGGAACGTGCCCTTGCCGCGGCGGCTGTCGGTTGCTTCCTCGAAGCCCTCAACGCTGATTGCGGGGATGAAGTTCTTTACTCTGAGCATCTCATCGCAGAATTCCTCATCGATAAGCGTACCGTTGGTGAAGGAAAGGAACATGCACTCGTTGTGCTTCTCGCAGAGACGGAGTATATCCTTCTTTCTCGTGAGCGGCTCGCCGCCGGAGAAGATGTACATGAAGGTGCCAAGCTCCTTGCCCTGCTCCACGATGCTGTCGAGCGTCTCATAGCTCATGGACATGGTGTGACCGTACTCAGCGGCCCAGCAGCCGGTGCACTTTAAGTTGCATGCGGAGGTGGGGTCCATAAGAATAGCCCACGGAATGTTGCAGTTGTGAGCGGCCATGGCCTTCTTCTGACGCTGCGTGCCTATTGCCGTTGCGTGGATGATGAAGTTCTCAAAGAACTTGCGTCTTACGTCGGGGTGGATTCTGTCGCTCCAGAAGTCAAGGATGAGCTGATACCAGTTGGACGTGGGATCGTTTACGATCTTTTTGAACATCTTGAGCTGCTTTTCGATGTCGCCGCCCTTGCCTACGACCTCGACCCACTTTAAGACCTTATGCATATTTTCTTCAGGATTGGAATCAAAGTAGTCAAGCACTCTGTTGATGCCGAAAGCCTGAAGGGATTCAAAGAAGCTTTTGTTTGCCATGATTTGTCCTCCGTTAAATTACAGCATGAATATGCTATTCTATTTTGTATATTTGTTTTAAATATATCAAACGCCAAAAAAATTGTAATTAGACAAGAAAAGCTTTTGTCTAAAAATTAGACAAATTCACTTTTTGTCAAAAAACCGACCCGGGATTTTATGTTGACATGATATATGATTTTTAATACTATAAACTATATATCCTTAACGAAGGAGGCTTTACATGGATCTGCAGCATAAGATGCTCCGCTCCACGATAGACGTGCTCATAAACAAGACCATTGTGGACATACAGAGCGATACCCACCGCAGCATACGCAATTTCATAGATCTGGGCGTATATTTTGCCAAGGGCGAAAATCAGAAGCGCTTTTTTCTGAGAATGCAGTCCACCATACAGGACCCGCAGAATCCCTTTTACAAGCTGGTAAGCGATATGCTTGAAAATATAGATACGGATATCGTAAAATGCCTCGGCACGAACCTGGGCTGCTCCAGCTTCACCTACGGCGTGAATACGATAAGAAAGAACGAGCCCCGGCTCGGCGTTCACATACCGCCGCTCATCTTCTATATGCCGGGCCATGAGCGCGCGCCCCTCTCGGCGCTGAAGCAGGCAAGCGAAATAATCGTACAGGGCATGGAGCTGGGCATATATACCCACGCGTTTTATGTAAACTCCGATATGTCCCGCACGAGGGACGTGTTCGCGCTGGCGGGCGAGTATTCCGTATGCAGCTTTTTTATGATGATAGAGCCCGAGCTCGTGACGGACGAGTTCATCATGATGACGCAGGGCGTGAACAACGTGATGATCTCCGTAAACGCGGGCGGCGGCCGCGCACAGGCGGCGAGGGAGGCCTTCTCGCGGCTCCACGACGCGCGGCTCATGTTCGGCTTTCACGCCGACTACACCAAGGACGATATAGACGCGCTTTCCTCCGACGAATTTTTGGACCCGTTCATAGAGGCGGGCTGCTTCTTCGGAGGTTACATATACAGGGGCGAAAGCCGGGACGCGATACCCGAGAAGATGCGCGCCTTTGTGCGCCGCATGCGCACGGGCGAGGGAAAGCCGATGCTCATTTTCGACTGGTTCGACGACTTGAACTACATTATAAATGTGGTCTCCCCCGGCGGCGACCTGCTTATGATAGACGACGGCGCGGGCACCGCCCGTGCGCGCACCGCTCCCCGTGACGCGGCCGTGGAGATCGGCGGCAGTGCGCTTTCGGAGGTGCTTAAAAAAATAATGCCGCCCCTCTGAGGCGGCGAAGGCAGAACCGTACCCACGGCATTTCGGAAAGGATCTGAAAAAAATGAACATGAAGAAATTTGCGCCCCTCGCTTTGGCGGCCGTAATGCTCTCGCTCCTTATAACGGGCTGCGGCAATAACGCAAAGACCGAGGCGCAGACCGAGAACGCGCCCGAAACGGCGGCGCAGACGGCCATCGAGCAGTACAAGACGGAGTTTGTGGGCGACAACTCGAAGGTGGCGCATATAGCCGAGCTTACCGAGTACCCCGACGGCTACGCGTACGACCACATAGCGATACAGTCCGAAGAGGAGCCCTACGGGCTTACGGTATACCTTAAGCGCGGCGCGGACGCGTCACCCGACGCATCGTTCGATGCCTGCGCCGAGACGGCATTCTCCCTCATCGGGAATTTGTCGGAACTTGAATACGCCGACGCGCAAACGGAGGAAGTCATCGCGTCGTTCACGCGATAGAAGCGAAAGCTCCCATGGAAACATGGGGGCTTTTTTTCAGACACAATGTTTCTGAAGGTTTCCAAAAAAGCCTTCCCCTAGGAACCACCCCAAAAAATCCGCTGCGCGTATTCTCCGGGGGCCCCGGACGGAAGGTGTCTGCGAAGCAGACGGATGAGGTGTCGAAGCGCGCCTCACAAGCAGACGATTGCTTGGTTATGTAAACCAAAGCATCAAAATATGTCATTCTGAGCGGAGCGAAGAATCTCACGCACCGTGCCTCCGGCACGAAACGAGGCTTCCAAAAAAAGGCTCCCTTGCTGAACCGCCCCAAAAAATCCGCTGCGCGTATTTTCGGGGGGCCCCGGACGGGTGCTGGCACGCCGAAGGCGTGACGGAGGGATTGT
>JAFOLN010000207.1 GCA_017419325.1 Clostridia bacterium | reverse complement strand
CCGGAGATGTATGTGCATACGCCGTCAAGCATATAAAGGACGATGTGCGCCGCGGGAGTCGTATAAAGCGCCGCCGACAGAGCGGTGAGCACGAATATCACGGGCAAAAGCGGAGCCGCGAGAAGATTGGAAACCGGCGCCGCAAGCGACAGTCCGCCGAAAATGAACATGCTGAAGGGCGCGCTCAGCGCGGTGGCCGAGAGCGTCACGCAGATTATGCCCAGAAGGTAGTTCACAACGGCGAAAAACGCGCCTTTTTTCTTTATTGTAAGCACACGCGCAAGCCTGCCGGAAAACAAAAGTATGCCAAGCGTTGACGACGCGCTCAGAACAAAGCCCGCGTCGCCGATGGCGTAGGGGTTCTGAAACAGTATGCACACCGCCGCAAGACCGAGGGACGTATATGAGTCGTAGCTTCTTCCGAAAATGAAGGCAAGCGACATGACGAAGAACATGACGCCCGCGCGCACCACCGACACGGAAAAGCCCGCCACCGCCGCAAATCCCACAACGACGCACAGAGCCGCTATAAGCGCGTATTTTCGCCTTACGCCTGCCATGCGAAAGAGCAAAAGCACGGAGAAAACGAGAATGGACAGGTGCATGCCCGATGCGGCCGTCATATGGGAAAGCCCCACGGAGGCGAACACCTCCTTCTGGTGCTGCGAAAGCCTGCCCTTGTAGTTCGTTGTGACGGCGGCGGCGAGAGCCGCGTTTTCGGGCGACATTACGCCGTCCTTTAAAAGCGAGTCCGTCACATGGCGCTTTAAATCGAGCGCGCCGCGAAGGAAGGCGTTGCCGCACACCTCGCCCGTCTCTTTAAGGAGCCGCTCCGATTTAAGCGCCGCCTCAAGATATACGCCCTTCGAGCGAAGAAAGGCGCGGGTGTCCATGTCTCGCCCCTCGTCCGCCTCGCGGGGAAGCGAGGTCACGGCGGTAAGCGTTATGCGCTCATACGGCTTTGCCTTAAGAGGCGCATTCGTATAAAGCGCGACGTCAAAGGGGCGCGAATAAGACACGCCGCCGCTTTCGATGGTCTCGCATTTCAGCGTATATTTATAGCCGTAGTTCGTTTTCGATTCAAGGTCGCATATGTATCCCGTGATGTGGGAGGGGCGCCCGTCAAAATAATACACGGGCTCTATATAGGCGTGTCCCCACAGGTAGAGAAGCCCGCCCGAAAAGAAGAGGGCGAACAGAATGATAAAGTACGGCCTGCCTATGGCGGCCTTCTTAAAGAAGAGAATTATGACCAAAGACGCGGCCGCGCATGCGGCGCACACAAAAAGAGAGACCGCGGGCGGCGCGAACTGCAGAACCGCCAGGGAAAGCGCGAGAGAAAACGCGAAAAGGAGCAAGGGGCGCCGCATGGGTTTATTTCACCTGCCTTCGGTCGTTAAAAAACTTCGGAATATGTCTTTACATCCGCAAATATGATATACTATTCTAAGTATACCGCAATAACCTCTCAAATTGTAGTGAAAAACTCGAATAATGACGTAAGTTTCCGCGTAAAAATGATACAAAACAGGCTTGCGGAGGTAATCATCCTTGAAAAAGAAACATTCACGCGTAATTGCATCAATGATATGTACGGTTTTTATACTTTTTTGCGCCGTGCCGACCGCTTGGGCGGCGGGAGCGGACGCCAAAGCGAATGATATAGGCATAAAGGCACAAAGCGCGTGCCTCGTTGACGCTGACACAGGCAATGTGCTCTATGAATACAACGCCGACGCGCGCTGCGGCCCCGCCAGCGTAACGAAAATAATGACGCTGCTTCTCATAATGGAGGCGATGGACCGCGGCGAGTTCTCGCCCGACGATACGGTCACCGCCTCCGCCGACGCATCTGGCATCGGCGGCTCGCAGATATACTTAAAAGAGGGCGAGACCTTCCCTGTGCGCGATATGATAAAATCCATCGTCATAGCCTCCGCCAACGACGCGGCCTATGCCATGGGCGAGTTTACGGCAGACTCAAACAACGCCTTCGTGCGCCGCATGAACGAGCGCGCCCGCGAGCTCGGCATGACGAACACCCACTTCGTAAACGT
>JAFOLN010000027.1 GCA_017419325.1 Clostridia bacterium | reverse complement strand
TATTGCGCCGCCGTTTCAACGGCAATCTTCAATGCCGCCTCCCTCGTCATGGAGGAGAGGGGTGCGAACATGTTGTTGCCCACGCCGTTTATTACGCCTTTGCCGACGAAGAAGTATATATAATTCTTCGCCCACGCGCCGATTGCCGCGTCGTCGGCGAACGTCGCTGCTCCCGCGCTTTCAAGGCTTTCGCCCGTCTTTACCTCGCCCAGCGAATAAAGCTCGTACACGCGGCCCAGCATCGTTGCCGCCTGCTCGCGGCTCAGGGTGCTCTGCGGGGCAAACAGGCCGCCGCCCATGCCGTTTACTATGCCGAGCGAATATGCCTTAAGTACGTTCTCGTCACTTGTATCGGTAAACGGATTTGCTCCCGCCGCGGGGGCCGTCTTGCCCGTAAGCTTTTCATAGAGCTTTACGGAGACCGCAGCAAACTCCGCTCTCGTTATATTCTCCGTAAGGTCCTGCCCGGAAAGCACATCGGGTATAAGGCCCGCGTCATAGGCGTTCTTCATGTAGCCCTTCGCCCATTCGCTGCATCTTTCCCACGGCTCAAGGTTCGCGGGCACGGAAAGCTCCTCATAGAGCGACGTCACGTCGGCGGTATGCGCCTTCAACGCGTCCGCGTATGTATGGTCGAAGCGGTGCTGCTTTGACCATGCGTTCGTGTCCTCTATCATAAAGTACTGATAGCTAAGATTGCCCGTGCGCGTGTAGTTCGCGTGATCCATCCTTATGTCGAACCAGTAATACCTGTCGCCTACGAGCACGTAATTCCATTTATGCTCAACGCTTGAGCCGTCGCCGTTTATGAACTCGCCGTCGATAAGGCGGCAGTCATAGCCCAGATGACCCAAAAGGACGGTAAACAGCGCGCTGAAGTGGGCGCAGTTGCCCGTGCGCGTGAGCATCATTTCATACGCGAAGTTCGCAACGTATGCCCGCGAGTCATATGACATGGAATAGCCCGTAATGTTTTCCGGCATATACTCGCTCTCAAGGTCGGGTCTTATTACCGCCTCGCCGCGGTCAAGCTTTTTGACCATGTCGTTGTAGTACGTCTCAACGGCGGGCTCTATTGCGTCCTCGTCGAAATAATATTTGTCGCCCGCGCCGTCGCGTTTGCAGTTCTTCTGTATCCAGTCATACACGGCGCGAATCTGCTCCTCGGACGTTTTGCCCTCGGTGGGTATCTCCTTCAGTATCTGCTCCGCCATGTAGTCGATGTCCGCAAAGCCTATGTAAATCGGTACGCGCCCGTATGACGCCGCGCCGGCCATGGCTCCCATGGGAACGATGAGTAAAAACAGCATTAGCGCCGCAAGCGCAAGCGAAATTATCTTCTTTTTCATTTTTATCCCCCGTTTTATAAATACTGCTCGCACGCCCTGTGCGTTTCGCTCTTTTTAACGTAAAGGCTGCCGAAGCTCCTTATAAGCTCCGCCATCGGCTCCATTGCGATATCCTCCGTCTGAAAATGGCCTGCCGCGATGACGGACATGCCGCTCTCCTTCGCGTCGAGCATCTCGTGATACTTCGCGTCGCCCGTTACGAACACGTCAGCGCCCTCCGCCTGCGCCTCGGGGATGAGGAACGCGCACGAACCGCCGCCCACGGCGACGCGGCGCACCTTATCGCAGCTTCGGACGTATCTTACGGCGTCGCAGGAGAGCCGCTCCTTTACGAGGCGCGCAAAATCGAGAAAGTCCATCTCATCAATGTCGCCCACCTTGCCGTAGCCGAACTCCTCCTTCGGATATTCGATGTCATAAAGGTCGAAGGCCGGCTCCTCGTAGGGATGAGCCTCCCGCATAGCGGAAATTATCTCCCCCGCCCTTATTTTCGGTATTATCACCTCAAGCTTTGCCTCGGCCGCCTCCTCGCGCTTTCCCACCGTGCCTATGTAGGGGTGCGCGCCGTCCATGGGAAGGAACGTGCCAGTGCCGTCCGTTGAGAACGAGCATTCGCCGTAGTCGCCCAGAACGCCCGCGCCGTGGGCAAAGAGAACGTCGGAGAGGCGCGCCTTGTCCTCCCGGGGCACAAAAACGCAGAGCTTCATATACGTATCCGTGCGCGACGCGCCGAACACCCGCGTATTCTTAAGCCCGAGTGTGCGCGCAAGCACATCGCCCACGCCCGTGCGCGCCGAATCGTAATTCGTGTGCATGGAGATGACGGCCACGTCGTTCTTTATGAGCATCATTAAAATCCGCGAAAGCGGGTCCTTGTCGGTTATGCTCTTTACGGGCGAGAAAATGAGCGGATGGTGGGAAACGATGAGGTCAAATTTCCCCTCCACGGCCTCCCGCGCCGCGTCGGCCGTCACGTCAAGAGTGACGAGCACTCGGCTTACCTCCTTTTTCGTGTCGCCCAGAAGGAAGCCCGAGTTGTCCCAGTCCTCCTTGAGCCTTATGGGCATATGTTCGCAAAGCTTCGCATAGATTTCGCTTGCCTTCACTTTTTTATCTCCTTTTTAAGCCTTTTCATTGCGTCTGTAAGTCTCTCGATTTCGGCGGCTCTTTCCCTCTGTCCCGAGCGGATGAGCCCCGCCCTTATTTTTTCATGCTCCCGCGTCCTTTTTTCTATGAGCCTTAAAAGGAGCGGATCGCCGTTTTCCGCAAGACGCTTTCCTATATAATAATATACCTCTTCGCACTCGCGCCGCTCCCCCGTAAAACGGGCGCGCATCGCGCAGTATATGCGCTCGCCCTCGGCGGCGAGGCGTTCGTCTTCTATTAAAAATCCGTTTTCGTATAGGTACCGCCTTAAGTCCTCCACCGACGACTGGGGCTGAAGCACGAAGGTCTCGCGCCCCGTAAAGCGCGCCTTATGCGCGTCAAGGATGGCCGCGACGGTCTCGCCGCCCATCCCCGCGATTATGTAAACCTCCACGCCCGCGTCAATCACGCCGTCAAGCCCCGGGGCAAGCACCGTTTCTATGGCGCCCTCGCAGCCGAAGCGCCGAATATTTTCCCGCGCCGAGGAAAGGGGCCCCGGGCGTATGTCGCTTGCGTACACTCTTTCGGCCTTCCCCCGCACATAAAGGTTTATCGCAAGCTGCGCGTGGTCGCAGCCGATGTCGGCGGCCGACGCGGCGGCGGGCGCCATGTCGAAAACAGTCTTAAGGCGTTCGGTAAGGGTGGGCGCCCCGTTCATAGTTTATCCTCCGTATTAAGAAAAAAGCCACCGAAAATGCGGCAGCTTCTTACTTAGTGAAATGCGTGATCAGTTGAGAGATGCTAAATACTCGTTAAGGTTCTCTATAAGCTCGTCTGCGTCGGTACCGTGCGCCATGCAGGCCTGCTCTATCGTCTCTCTGCGCGACATGGGGCAGCCAAGGCAGTGCATGCCTATTTCAAGGAAATACTTCGCCGTGCCTCTGTCCATTGCCAGAACGTCTTCTATCGTATTCTTTTTCGTTACAACGTATTCCATTGTCTTGTTCCTCCGATAATATATTTTTTTATTTGATAATATCATATACCTTTTTAACCGCGTTGGCAAGCGGTTTTAGTAAAGAAAGTTTAACTTTCTTTCAATGCAAAAAAGAGGCGCTTAATTTCTTAAGGCGCCCCTATGTCCGGATATATTATATCGTTCGGACGAGTTTACGCTTTTTCAGCCGCTTCAGCATCCTTCTGCTTCTGGAAGCATTCGCTGCAATAGATGGGTCTGTCGTTTCTCGGCTTGAAAGGAACTCTGGCTTCTTTTCCGCATGCAGCGCATATCGCAGTGTGATACTCCCTGTCAGGCTTAGCAGCATTCTTGCGATTCTGGCGGCAGGTCTTGCATCTCTGGGGCTCGTTCTGGAATCCCTTTTCAGCATAAAATTCCTGTTCGCCTGCAGTGAATACGAATTCTTCTCCGCATTCCTTGCATACCAGTGTCTTGTCAGTGTACATTAGTTTTACCTCGCTTCAAAAATATGTTTATACTTCAACCCCGACCGGATTTCAACCGGCGCCTCTGATAATCAGCGCTCTCAAATTAAGCTACCAGGGTAAATGTTAATAGCAGTGGATACGCGCGTATATAATAAGAAAATAATCCTATCTTTGTCCTTTGGTATAATGCTCGCGCAGTTTTCGCTTTATTCTGAAAACGGCGTTCGCCACTGATTTAGGGGTTTTGCCAAGCTCACCGGATATCTCCTCATAGGACATTCCGCGAAGATACCGGGTCATCACATTTTTTTCAAGCGGGGTAAGCAGATCCTCCATGTCGTGCATCGTTATGCGCTCGTCCTCGCGCCTTATAAAAAGGCTTTCGGGGTCAGAGGCACCGTCATGGGGGAAAGCCTGCGAAAGCTCGTCCGTGCGCTCATCCCAGGTCATATCGGGGCCTACCGAAATGTAGAAATTCAGCGGGCTGTGCTTCTTGCGGGAAGCGGACTTCACCGCGGAAGCTATCCTGTTGTGTACGCACACCTTTGCGAACCGTGAAAAGCTTCTGCCCTTATTTATGTCATAATTCATGACGGCCATAAAGAGACCTATCATACCCTCTTGTATTACGTCGTCATGCTCGCCGCCCGCAAGATAATACGCGCGGGAAACGGCACGAACCATGCCGGAAAGCTCTATAAGCACCCGTTCAAGCGACTCCTCGTCGCCGTTCTGAGCCTTATGCGCCAGTTTGGCAAGCTCATCATCCGAAAGGCTATCGCCCGCGGAAGCGGTCTTGTCGTTCACAGCCTCACCACCGACAAATTGTAATAATTATTATAGTAATTATATTAGTGTTTTAATATGATGTCAAGTATTTTAAATTTTAAAATTATATGAACCGATTTTTTGTTAAAAGCGACAATTATTATACCATTTTTTTAAATTTCCATCTTTTTTCTTTCAATTTTTGTTCATTTCCACTACTCACGCCCGTAAAAGTGTGGTACAATGTATTTGTGACATCAAAAAAAGATTGGAGGAAATCAAAATGAATAAAATTTATATTGAAAATCCTTTTTCCGCGGGCAAGTTCGAGCTCTCCGGCGGCGACAACCTTGAGGAGGCTGCAAAGGACTTTCAGGCAATGCTCGACGCCGCAAACGACAAAATGGCAAGTTCCATAAATACAACGGTGGAATTTTTATCCTGGGACGAGATAGACCGCGCCGTTCTCAAGATGAAGCATGTATATAAAGTGGATGTAAAAGAGGTATATTGAGCGTTGAATATACGGATATAAGCTGTCGGAATTGTTTTTCGGACAGTTCCGACGCCGCTGGCCGGGGCATCATACTTTTATAATAAACTATCCTTTCATACGGGGAGGACATAACATGAAAACGCGGAACATATCATTCGGCACCGTGTCCGTACTGCTTTTCTTTATTCTTTTGTGCTCTATGACTCTCTCTGTATATGCGGCGGGCGAAAGCGGAACGATTACCGCCGCGGAAGCGGAGACGGGAACCGCCCTGGCACAGGTTGACTACACGGCTTCGGCCGACGCCTTAGTTATAGCCGCGCTGTATGACCCGGACACGGGCAGGATGCGCGCTGTCGGCTTATCCAAGGCGGATGCGGGCAGCAGCACGGTAACGGTGAAGCTTTCGGACGTAAGACAGGATATGGACGAGCTTCGGGTCTTCCTTCTTGACAGGAAGACCTGTTCCCCGCTTCCTGAAAGCGGGACGACTGCCGTCGACGTCGGTTCCTTTGTCACCTTCGGTCATTATGAGCAGGACAATAACACGGCCAACGGCGAGGAGCCCATCGTGTGGCGGGTGCTTGCGGTGGACGGAAGCCGGGCTCTTCTCATAAGCGAAAAGGCCTTGGACTGCCGGCCATACCACAAAAGATGGACCCGTGTCACCTGGCAGGACTGTGACTTGCGGACATGGCTGAACCATGACTTCTATGACGCCGCCTTTGATTCCGAAGAGAAGGCGGCAATCGCAGAGACCGTTGTAATTGCGGAGGATAACCTTGCCACAGGTACGGATGCGGGCAGCGGCACGATCGACCGGGTCTTTCTGCTCAGTATCGGGGAGGTAAACCTGTATTTCTCTCCTGATTCTTACGAGGACAAAAACGGAAACGGATTGTGGTATAAAGACCGTATGTGCGTACCCACGGCCTATGCTGTCAGCAGGGGCTGCTGGCAAAGCTTCTACTGGACACAGAACGGGGAACACACCTGCTGCTGGTGGCTTAGGACGCCCGGCATCCATCAGGATTATGCCGCATATGTCGAATATAACGGCAGCTTCTGCGACGACGGCAGCAACACAGGCGATGACTCCATTGCGGTTCGCCCGGCTCTGTGGCTCGAACTGAATCCCTGATTTATGCCGATAAAACAGCCCCGGAGCCGTGATCCCGGGGCTGTTTCCTTTATATTTATTCAATATATTAAAAACCTTCGGATTATTTTTTAAACAAAGTGAAAAATAATCTTGACAACGTGTCTTTTATTTTATATAATAGCTAATGTTCTTAATAAACGCTGTCTTAGCTCAGAAGGTAGAGCACATCCTTGGTAAGGATGAGGTCGGCAGTTCGACTCTGCTAGACAGCTCCAATCGAATCGGTATATGCGGGATTTATAATCCCGCATATATGCTACCGTGGCTCAGCAGGTAGAGCAGCTCACTCGTAATGAGCAGGTCGTCCGTTCGAATCGGATCGGTAGCTCCAAAACGGCAGTCCTTTTACGGACTGCCGTTTTTCTTTCATTATCCGTCACTTTGTTTCGCCCGTTAAGCTATTTTAACAATATTTTATGATATTTGTCTCTTTTTAATATAACATTTGACAAATCTCATATGTGTGGTATTATATAATATGAGGCTTTATATTTCATAAAATGCACGAATTCCATCGGAAAGAGAGTTATTATGCCAAAACAAAAGAAATACGACACCAATACTTTATATTTCAGAAAACAGGTGCGCGATAAGATAAAAAAGATACCTGAGTTTCCCGTTACATATGTCAGCGCCCCGTCGGGCTTCGGAAAAACGGTGGCTCTTAAGGACTTTTTCGACCGTCTCGCCGACGCCAGAGTCTTTTTCATAACGGTAAGCGACTATTACCCCCAGGAAGCCTGGTCAAAGTTCTGCCTTGCGATACAGAAGTTCGACAAGACCTCGGGAGAGCTGCTCCTTCGCATAGGCTGCCCCACGGAGGACACGCTGGAGGACGCTTTAAAGATTATCGATACCGTATACTGTCCCGACGAGATGTATATTATCATGGATAATTATGAGCTCTTAAATCCCCACATCCCGGGAGAGGTAATCTCGGCCTTCGCAGACCATAACGCGGGCGGCCTTCATATCGTGCTTATCTCGAGGAACAAGGACGTGGGATTTTCCGAGTCCACCTCTAATATACTCTGGATATCGCGGGAGGACTTTGAGTTCCGCACCGATGATATAAAGGCATACTTTTCGCGAGTCGGCGCGCGCATAAGCGAGGAGGAGGCGCAGGCGCTCTACGATACCACGGGAGGCATGGCGGCCGCCGTGCATCTTAACCTCCTTATACTTATAAAAACAAACGCCGTTGCGAACGTATCCGATATGCGGGAGCTTGTGCGCACGGCGCTTTTCGACCCGCTGACGGACGAGGTTAAGGACAGGCTCATTATATGCAGCTTCTTCGACTTCTTCACCCTGCCCCAGGCGACCGAGGTGCTGGGCATAAATGCCCCCGTTGAATCGCCGGAGGAGATATTCGGCGAAAACACGCTGGTGCGCTTCGACGACGACCGCGGCATCGTGCTTTTCCACAACTTCTTAAGGGACGCGTTAAACGGCGAGTTCTTAAAGCGGGACGCGGACTTCAGGCGCCGGGTGGTTCAGGCCGTGGGCGACTGGTACCGCGAGCACGACGAGCTTATACCCATAGTCAAGCTCTGCATCCGCGCGGGCGAGCATGAAATGGCGCTTGACGCCATCGCCGAATGCGGCACTCTTATAATAGAAAGATTCCACGATCCCGTTATATCGGGCTTTATAAAGCAGGTGGACAAAAAGGTCTTAAACTCCAACCCGGAGGCCATGAGCGTAATAGCCATGGCGCACTACTCGCTCAATGAATTTTTCGAGTACTATCAGATGATAGAGCGCATAAAGTCGGTGCTTGACTCCGGCAGCCTCTCGAAAGAGGTTGCGCACTACGTTTCGGGCATGTATTATATGCTGGAGGCCTTCGCGCGGTTCAACCGCATTGACGAAATGGCCGAATACCACGCCCGCGGCTATGTGCTCTTAGGCGACAAGGCAAAGACCATGGTGGGCACGGGACGCCTCTGGACGGGCGGCGCAATATCCGTTCTCTATATGTTCCACCGCGAGCCCGGCCTTCTTAATCAGACCATCGACGAGCTTGAGCGCATGCTTGAGACGTATTACCTCCTGTCAAACAACCACGGCTACCCCGCCGAGCTCGTTATGCGAAGCGAGGCCATGTTCCTTCGCGGCGACTACGAAAGCGCTTACGCCGTGGCGAAGCAGGCATACAGCCTTGCGGAGTCCCACGGCATGAAGGAGATAATGCTTGCGGCGGCGTTCCTTCTGTCACGCACCACCTTCATGCGCGGCGACGGCGAGCAGATGTACAAGATAATACTGAACCTTGAGGTTGACATAATAGAAACGCCCGTTGACGCGCAGCTCTATCCCTCGATAAAGCTGTGCCAGGCGTGGGCCAACATGAGATACGGCTACTTCGACTCCATCCCCGAATGGATAAAGGAGGGCCGCTACGGGAAGCACCTGAACTTCATCGCCCAGCCCTGCGCCGACATAGTATTCGGTGCGTGCCTCATATTCTCCGGCCAGCACAGGCGCTATCTTGAAAACTTCAACAAGATAATGCGCCGCGCATCCTACTTCCCCACCGTCATGGCGCAGATATACGCCTATGTTCACGCGGCCATCGCCCATGAGCGGCTCGGTCACAAAAAAGAGGCGGAAGAGATGCTCGGGAGCGCCATTGACATAGCCATCCCCGACCGCATTTATCTGCCGTTCGTGGAATACGGCGACAGAGTGCTGTCCATCCTTGACCGCGTGGAGCTTTCCGAGGAGCATAAGGAGAAGATAAGAGAGCTTGTGGCCGACGGCATCGAGTCATACAAAAAGACCGTCGCCATGCTTAAGAAGTTAGGCGTCGGTCTTACGAAGCGCGAATATGAGGTGGCATACTTTGCGTCCAAGGGCTTGAACAACCGCGAGATCGCCCAGCGTCTCTCCATCTCCCAGTCCACGGTCAAGCGCGAGCTTGAGCGCATCTACGAAAAGGGCGGCATTGAATCGAGGGTGCAGCTTCCCGCAATGCTGCTTCGCAACAAGCCATACGATTACCGCGGCAAGACTTATTAAAACAGCCTGCCCGTTATAAAAAGCCCCGCGACGGAAAAATATTCGCGGATGTGATATACGATTTTAAGATATGTATACGGCGTTTGTGCACAAACGCCGTATGCTTTTATTCCGTTAAGCTCGGCTATGCGGCAGGAGCGCCGAAGATGAAACTCGTTCGTGACAATGGCGGCGCCTTCATCCGAAGAAAGGCCCTTTTGCTCCATCAGCGCCTTTGAATATTCGATGTTCTGAAGCGTGTTGCGGGAGGCGTCCTCAAGACAGAGGCGGCCGGGGTCTATGCCGCGGTCGGTAAGCCACGTATACATGGCCTGTGCCTCCGTTATATATTCGCCTTCCCCCTGCCCGCCGGAAAGTATGGCCACGGCGTCGGGGTTTTTGTCAAGCAGTTCCTTTGCGGTCTCAAGGCGCGACACCATGCAAAGCGACGGCGTATAGCCGTTTACGCCCGTGCCCAGCACTATTATGCAGGGCGCGTCCTGCGCCCGCGGGTCCGTCTTTTCTCCGGAGATTATAAAACACTCGGCTATAACGAGGCTTATAAGCCAGCAGACAAGCACGACCCTCCCCGCCCGAAGGACGAGCCTTGCGAAGGCGGAGCGTTTCGAGCGCGCGGCAGCGGCCGCCAGCGCAAGCAAGCCCGCGCCGAAGCAGAAAAAGAAGAATGCCCCGAACCGCGCCCCCGCAAGAAACAGACAGGTGACGGCGCATGAAAGCGACAGCACCGTAAGTATCGTAAAAAACGCTTTTTCGTG
>JAFOLN010000206.1 GCA_017419325.1 Clostridia bacterium | reverse complement strand
GTCTTAGAGCATTTGAACTTTTCGGAAAGCACGGCGTACACAAATTCCTTCGTGGAGGTCTTTCCAACGCTGCCCGTGATGCCTACGACCTTTATGTCGAGCGTTTGTCTGTACCGGCGGGCAATGTCGCCGAGAGCAAGGCGCGTGTTTTCTACAACGATGAGCGCAGCGCCCGAAGGCACATCCGTCTCACGCTCTGAAAGCACAACGGGCGTTCCCCCCGCGAATGCCTTCTCTATAAAATCATGGCCGTCCATGCGCTCGCCCTTGAGCGCCACAAAAAGCGCCCCATCGCCCGCCTTGCGCGAGTCTATCTCAACGCGCACGCATGACGCGCTCCCGTCTCCCACGACTCTGCCGCCGCACGCTTTTGCCAGCGTGTCTGCATCGGTTCTTCTCATTATATTCTCACTCCAGAGCTTTTAGTTTTGCAAATTCCTCGGCCACGACCTCGCGTTCGTCGAAATGTATCGTGCCCGTGGACAGTATCTGATACGGCTCGTGCCCCTTGCCCGCAAGCAGCACCACATCGTCCTTTTCGGCGATGGAAAGCGCGTATCTTATGGCCTCCCTGCGGTTCTCTATGACCTTGTAGGGGCAGGCGGGGCGCTTTATGCCCTTCACTATATCCTTTATTATCTTCGAGGGGTCCTCGGTGCGCGGATTATCCGACGTTATGACGCAGTAATCCGACAGGCTTGCGGCAATGCGTCCCATCTTCGGCCGCTTGTCGGGGTCGCGGTCGCCGCCGCAGCCGAAAAGCGTTATGAGACGTCCCTTTTTATATTCAAGTATCGTGTTTATTATGTTTTCAAGCCCGTCGGGAGTATGGGCATAGTCTATGATGACCGAAAAGTCCGCGTCTATATGCACAAGCTCGGCGCGCCCCACGACGCCCGTAAAATTCGTCATGGCCTCTCTTATAAGGTTTACGTCTATGCCGAGGCTTACGGCCGCTGTTATAGCCGCGAGTGAATTGTAAACGGAGAAGCGGCCGGGAATTTTCAAGGAAACGCGGCCCAGAGTATTGCCCGAAAGAAGCTCATAGTCAACGCCCGTGCTCTTCTGGCGAAGGTTCTTCGCCACGCTGTCGGCGTCGTTATGCTCAATGGAATAGGAGAGCATCGGCGTCTTTATGAGGGCCTTTAGCTCATAGAACCTGTCGTCGTCCCTGTTTATTACAGCCGTTTCGCACTGCGAGAACAGCTTCGCCTTTGCGCTGAAATAATCGTCCATATCCTTATGGAAGTCAAGGTGATCCTGCGTAAGGTTCGTAAATATGCCCACCGCGAATTTTACCGAATCGACGCGGTTAAGCGCAAGCGAATGGGACGACACCTCCATGACCACATAGTCGGCCTGCTCCTTTGCCATGTCGGCAAAGAGCGCCTGAAGGTCGAGCGATTCCGGCGTGGTGTGGTCTGTCGGGATGACCTTTTGTCCTATCATGTTCTGATTTGTGCCGATAAGCCCCACCTTGAAGCCCGCACGTTCAAGTATGGCCTTCAGCATATACGTGGTGGAGGTCTTTCCGTTCGTGCCCGTAACGCCTATGACTTTGAACTTATCCGAAGGATTGTCGTAGTAGTTCGCCGCGATGACGGAAAGCGCGTGGCGCGTGTTTTCGCATACTATATAGGGAAGCGTTTCGTCCTCGATTTCATGGGCGCATATGAAAAACGCCGCTCCCGCTTCCTTTGCCTGCCCGATGAACTTATGACCGTCTGATTTAAAGCCTTCGATGCAGACGAACAGATCTCCCGCTTCCACCTTTCGTGAGTCGAAGCAGACCTTGCTTATTTCCGTGTCCTTGTCAAAATTAAACGCCTTTTCATACGAAAGGCCGCGAAGCAGCTTTTCAAGCTTCATTTTTCATGTCCCCCCTGTCGTCACATCTTTTAAGAAAACTGTTTATTCAACCGTCGAGTTCGGTTCTCTGAATTCAACGGATACCGTCGTTCCAAGCGGCACCACGGTGCCCGCCACAGGCGACTGGCTCACCGCCACAACGCCCGCTTTATTGTATACGCCCGTTGCCGAGAAGTTGAGCGTCCTGTTTGTTATCATCGCGTTTACGTTCTGCGGAGAATAGCCAAGTACATTGGGCACCTCCACCTCGTTCATCGCCGCTTCGCCGTTCGTATAGATGACTATCGTGCCGTCCTGCGGCATTCGCGTGTTGGGGCGCGGCATCTGATTCGTTACGGTGTCGCCGTTTCCGATAACGCGGCACTTTATGCCGTTTTCGCTCAGGTACGCCTTCGCGTCGGCGGCGGAGGCAAAGCCGTCTATAAGATTCGGCACCGTTATATCGAGGGTGCGAAGCTCCGACTCCGTATACTGCGGCTCAACGCCGAGATAGGGAAGCGACTCCTCAATTATCTTACTTACAACAGGCGCGGCGATCTGACCGCCGTATACCTTCGGGCCGCCCGGCTCGTCGAGGAGCACCAGCACGGCGATCTTCGGGTCGTTCGCCGGTGCGTATGCGCCGAAGGACGCTATTCTCAGGTTGTCAAGACCCGTTTTGTTCTGCTTGTCTATCTTCTCCGTCGTACCCGTCTTGCCCGCAACGCGGTAGCCCTTCGCGTAGGCGTTGCTGCCGGTACCCTGGGTTACGACCAGCTCAAGTATCTCGCTTAAGGTGTCGCTTGTTGACTTTGAGATTATCTGCCGCTTCTCAACGGGAGCTATCGTCTTTATGACGTTCTGCTCGTTGTCCACATACTGGCGCACCACATAGGGCTGCATAAGCTTGCCGCCGTTTGCCACGGCCGCGATGCCCGCCGCCATCTGCATGGGCGTAACCGAGAAGTTCTGACCGAATCCCGCCGTTGAAAGCTCAACTATGTTGAAGTTCTGCTTCGTATGGAATATGCCCACGGCCTCGCCGGGAAGGTCGATGCCCGTCTTTTCAAGGAAGCCGAAGGCGTCCATGTATTTATAGAAGGTGTCGGCTCCAAGCCTCTGCGCCACCGTCATGAAAACGGGGTTGCAGGAGTTAAGAACGCCCTTTACGAACGTCTCCTGTCCGTGTCCGCGTCTTACGTGGCAGTGTATCGCCCATTCCTCCACCTGCATAACGCCGCTGCAGTAGAAGGTGTCGGTCGTCTTTACGACGCCCTCCTCAAGACCCATGGCCGCCGTAAATATCTTGAATACGGAGCCGGGGTAATATGTATCGGTAACGGCCTTGTTGCTCCACATATACTGGAGCGCCTCGTTTCTTGCCTCTTCTCGCGCGTTCTCGTCAACGATGGAGTCGATGCGAAGCTGCGTCGTGGGGTCGAGCACATACGGGTTGTTCGGGTCGAAGGCAGGCTCCACCGCGCAGGCAAGCACGCCGCCCGTTTCAACGTCGATGACTATGGCCACGCCTCTGTCGGCCACGGCGTTCTCCGCAACGGCCGCCGAAAGGTACTTCTCCGCAACGTGCTGTATCACCTCGTCAATGGTGAGCACGATGGAGGTGCCGCTCTGCGCCGTTTCATAATCCTCGTACTGGAACGGCAGGGCGTTGCCCGCCGCGTCCTTCGCCGTAACCACGCGGCCCTTCGTGCCGGTGAGCACGTCGTTATACTGAAGCTCGAGGCCGTAAAGGCCCTGATTGTCTGTGCCCGTAAAGCCCAGCACCTGCCCGAGGAAGTCGCCGTAGGGATAATAGCGCTTCGTGTCCTCCGCGAGGTGGACGCCCTCTATTTCGTTTTCGCTTATGAAGGCGCGCACCGCGTCCGCGTCTTCCTTTTCAAGCTTCTTTTTTACTACCTCGTACTGATTTGTTTTAAGCGTCTGCTCGTATGTCTTGTTGTAGTCAACTCCGAGTATCTGCGAAAGTCCCTGCGCCACCTGACGCTTCTGCTCCTCCGGAATGGTGAGCGGCGAAAGATAGCACGTTTCCACCGTGGCGCTCTCCGCAAGCGGCTTCATGTTCGTGTCGTATATGGTGCCGCGCTGGGGGCTTATGACGGTGTTTCGCGTCTGCTGCTCCACCGCGTCCGACTGGAGCGTCTCATGCTGGCGTATGCCCACGTTCACGACCTGCCCCGTTATCGGGATAAATCCCAGAAGGAGCAAAAGGACCATAAGCCAGACTATTCTCTTTTTCATTGAAGCGCGTTTCTTTTTTTTCACGCTTTTTACCTCCGTATAATCAGTAAGCGCCCGTATGAAGGCCCCGCCTTATTATATATATTACCCTTCGGGGGCCGTATATTCTTCCTCGGCGGGCGCGTATTCTTCTGCAGTCTGTTCCTCGGCGATCTGCCCCTCGGCCGGCTGCTCCTCGGGCAGCGCCTCAGCGGCGGCAGTCTCGCCCTCGCCCTCTGCCGCGGGCGTTTCCTCATCCCGGCTTAAGTATTCCTTAAGTCCGCCGAAGATGGTCTGCGTCTTTGAATGTATATCCGACACGGGCGAGGAGTTTACTATCTCGGCCTTGTCGCTTCTTCTCATGTCTATGTATTCGCGCTGGTAATCCTGCACCTTGACCATGCCGAAGGTGTTTACCGCTATCCATTCTATATCCTTCAGGGTGGTTTTTTTGTCAATATCCACCGTTATCCTGGCTTCCTCTTCCTTTAATTCGGCAAGCTCGCGGTTAAGCTCCGATTCCTCCATCGAAAGCTTCGTAAGCTTTGCGTTGTTTGCCAATACAAGAAGCACCATGAATATGCATACGACGGCGATGAGCGTGTAAACAACGATTCTCACCGCTGTCCGCCCCTTCGCCTTCGAGGCGGCTCTCGGCTTTTTGACCGGGTCGGGGGTTATCTGCTCGTAAAACTCGAACTCCTCCCTGGCCTGCGGTCTTGAATATTGAAGTGCCATCTCTATCTCCTCATATTTCTACAAAATGCGCCTTGCTGCGCGCAGCCTTGCGCTTTTTGAGCGGCTGTTGTTTCTTATTTCCTCCTCGGTGGGAGTTTTCGACCTGCCCCGCATAAGCTCAAGCTTCGGCTTATTGCCGCATACGCATACGGGGAAGCTTTTCGGGCAGGTGCAGCCCTCGGACATTTTCTTGAAGTACTGCTTTACCATCCTGTCCTCAAGGGAATGGAAGGTTATTATGGCCGCCACTCCGCCGGGATTTAAGCAGTCGTATATGTCCTCAAGCGTTTTTTCAAGTCCCTCGAGCTCGCCGTTCACCTCAATGCGTATCGCCTGAAAAACGCGCTTCGCCGGGTGTCCCTTTTCTGAGAGCGCTTTTTTGGGCATCGACGCCTTTATTATGTCCACAAGCTCGTGGGTCGTGTCTATCGTCTTTTCTTTTCGTCTTTTTACTATCGTTTCCGCTATGCGCCTTGAATAGCGCTCCTCGCCGTACTGAAAAAATATGCGCGAAAGCTCCGCCTCATCATACGTGTTTACGACGGTCCAGGCGTCAAGCGGTGCGCTCTGATCCATCCTCATGTCGAGCCGCGCGTCGTTCTGATATGAAAAGCCGCGCTCCGGCTCGTCAAGCTGATACGACGATACCCCAAGGTCAATAAGGATGCCGTCCGCCCCGCTTATGCCGTGCCCGGCCAGTATGAGCTTTAAGTCCCTGAAATTGCCGCGGACGAGAGTCACCCTTTCGCCGTATTTTTTCAGGCGTTCGCCGGCATGGGCAATGGCCTCCGGGTCTCTGTCTATGGCGATGAGCCTGCCGCCCGAAAGGCGCTTTGCTATCTCCTCGGAGTGGCCGCCGCCGCCCGCCGTGCAGTCCACGTATATGCCGTCCGGCTTTATCTTGAGCGCTTCTATGCATTCGTTAAGAAGTACGGATACATGCGAAAATTCCATAAGTGTCTTTACCCCTTAAAAGCCCATCTCTTCCATGGCGGTCATTATCATGTCGGGCGTAAGCGTCCTGCATTTTTCCTGCCAGAGCTCCATATCCCAGATTTCCACATGGTTCGACGCGCCGATGACCATGACGTTTTTCGTAAGCTTCGCAAAACGTCTGAGATTCTGCGGCACAAGCGCCCTGCCCTGCTTGTCGGTCTCGGAAAGGCTCCCGCTCGAAAAGAAGTAAAGCTGGAGGCTTCGCGACCTGCTCATGGGAAGCTCCTTTATCTGACGCTCAAGGCGCGACCATTCGTGAAGGGAATAAACGAAGAGGCACTCGTCGGGGCCCTTCGTTATGACGAACTGCTCGCCCAGATCCTCACGGAAGCGCGCAGGGATTATGATACGCCCCTTTTGATCTATATTATGTTCGAACTCGCCTATAAGCATATCAAAGCACCCCTTTCCTTGCGTTTTATTCACCACTTTGTTACACTTTGCGCCACTTTATACTTTATTATATAATGTAAGCGCGAATAAATCAATACTAAAATGTAAAAGAAGCGCCGCCAAATTATTCCGTGTTCGCGGCAAAAAAGAGCGCGGCCGCCGTAAGGGCTGCCGCGCCGTGTGAATTTTATATTTTATTTTAATATATTCTTCTTTATAAGCCTTATAAGCTCATCGGGGTCGAAGGGCTTCGGTACGTGGGCGTTCATTCCCGCCTCAAGGCAGTCGCGCACGTCCTCGTCGTAGGCGTTTGCGCTCATGGCGATTATGGGCAGGCTTGCAAAGCCTCCTCCGAGGGCGCGTATGGCCCGCGTCGCCTCAAGGCCGTTCATCTCGGGCATCTGTATATCCATAAGCACCGCGTCGTATGCGCTTTCGCCCTTATTTTTTATCATGTCCAGCGCGATGCGCCCGTTCTTTGCAAGCTCCGTCTCTATGCCGAACTGTTCGAGGGTCATAACGGCGATCTCCGCGTTTATCTCGTTGTCCTCCGCGAGAAGTATGCGCCGTCCCGAAAGCTCCCCGCCGTCCGTCTCCTCCGGGGCCGTCTTCTCCTCGCTTTCAAGTGCGGGAAGCGTTAGCTTCACCGTAAACTCCGTGCCCTCGCCCGGCTCGCTTTTAACAGAGATGGCGCCTCCCATAAGCTCCACCACCCTTGCCGTTATGGCAAGCCCGAGGCCCGTGCCCTGTATGCGGTTCACCGTCGTCTTTTCCTCCCGGGTGAAGCTCTCGAATATATACGGCAGGTATTCGCGGTTTATGCCGATGGCCGTATCGCGCACGATGAACGTATACATGTTCTTCCCGCCTTCTCCTGGCTCCTCCTCGGCTATTATGTCAACCGTTTTGCCCTCCGGCGTATATTTTATGGCGTTTGAGATGATGTTTATGAGCACCTGCTCTATCCTCAGCTCATCGCCCTCCACAAGAGTATGGCGTATCGTACTGCGGTCATATGCAATCTTCAGCGACTTGTTTTTGGCCTGAAGCGCGGTTATGTCCTCAATGCGGCGGAATATGTCGTTTAAGTCGCAGCGTCCCGGGCTTAGCTGCATTTTGCCGCTCTCTATCTTCGATATGTCGAGAACGTCGTTTATTAGCGACAGAAGGAAGTGGCTCGACGAGCCTATTTTATTAAGCACGTCCATAACGGCGTCGGGTATGTCCTCATGGCTCTTTGCTATGTTCGTATAGCCCACGATGGCGTTCATCGGCGTGCGTATGTCGTGGGACATATTCGCAAGGAAGTCGTTGCGCGCGCTGGTACGCGCCTCCGCCACCTGTTTTTTATATTCCTCCTCACGGTTCATCTGCGCGCTTATGTTGTTCGTGCCGATGATAATGTGACGCCCGTCCTTATCGTCGAGGAGCGTGGCCTTCATGCTGACCCAGGTGGGATTTTCGTCCACCATGAGCCTGTATTTCATCGTGAAGCTGCCGTCGCGCTCAAGGATGGACATGATGCGCTCCTTCGTGAACACTTTCATGAAGCGGTCGCGGTCGTCGTCGTGGATGAGGCGCTCCAAATTCCTCCGGCTCAAGCCGAAAAAGTCGCCGCCCTCCTTCTCAACGCCCATCCTGTCGTATTCCTCCGTGGCGCTGTATTCTATGAAGCGGTCGGTTTGCGGGTCTACGACGTAAATGCTGAAATAGTCGCCCGCCAGCGCCTGCGCCACGCTTGAATATGTCATGCTGGCCTGATGCGCCGCCTCGTACGCCAGACGTGAGCGCACCTGTTCGTCCACGCTGCTTATGCCTATGACCACATGCTTCGCCTCTTTTTCAATCATGCGGGTCACCTTAAGGTTCACATATGTGGGTACGTTTCCGAACATCATTCTGAACACCAGCGCAAAGCTGCCGTGGGCGTCCAGCGAGGCTATTATGCGCTCCTTTACGAAGTTCTTAAGGAAAAGCTCCTGATCCTCCCCGTATATGACCTCTTCAAAATTGTTCCTTGCAAAGCTTATAATGTCGTCTCCCATTGTGGGGAGCCCCAGCGCCCTGTACTCCGGCGACGAGCTGTACTCTATGAACTTATCGTTGTCCACATTCACATAGTAGATGCAGAAATAGTCCGCCGCCAGCGCCTGCGCCACGCTCGACTGTGAAACCTGCAAAACCTCATTCTTCATGCGACACGCCTCCGCTTTTATTATTTAAAACAGAACGCAAAGCCGCCGTCAGCACGTTTATATCTATGGGCTTCGCGATATG
>JAFOLN010000205.1 GCA_017419325.1 Clostridia bacterium | reverse complement strand
GCGAGGCGTTACTTAATGCGGATTTAAAACGCGCCATTTATAGTCGTAATGAGGGCGCTCCTTCAGGTCTCCGAAGCGTCTCGCCATGAGGCATCAGTCAAGACTGTTTTGCCACCAATTGGCGCTGTCGCGCCCGTGACTTCGGTGCCCGCCGGGGGGTATGCGGGATTTAGCAAGAGGCTTCTTTATTTGATAAAATCATCTTCCGGCGGGGGCGGCAAAAAGACGTTCATCGGCTTTTGTATAAGCCTTCGGATGCAAACTTATGCGATATCCCTTGAAAAATAAATATTATTGCTATATTATAATAATTAGTCACGATTTTTATAGTGAGGAAACCTGGATTTTTATGAATATCGTTCTTATAGAGCCCGAGATACCGCAGAATACGGGCAATATCGCGCGCACCTGCGCCGCGACTCAGACTCCGCTGCACATCGTGAAGCCCATGGGCTTCACCGTGGACGACAAAAAACTGAAGCGTGCCGGTCTTGACTACTGGTACCTTCTCGACATCACGTATTACGAAAATTACGCCGAGTTTTATGAAAAGCATAAGGACTGCGAGCTTCACTTCTTCACAACGAAGGGCAAGCGCGTACACTCCGACGTGAAATACGGCCCCGACGCCTATCTTATCTTCGGAAAGGAGACGGCGGGCATCGACGAGCATATCCTAAAGGAAAATATGCACCGCTGCGCCCGTATACCCATGTATTCCGAGGCGCGAAGCCTGAACCTTTCAAACAGCGTTGCCGTGGCGCTTTACGAGGCGCTCAGGCAGAACGATTACAGGGGGCTTAAGCTTAAAGGGAAGCTTCATCATACGGAAGACAACGACATATAGAAAACGACGAATAAAAAAACAAAGGAGCGTGGATTAAAAATGAGTAAAAAGAGCATCCGCGACATTGACGTTGCGGGGAAAAAAGTGCTTGTGCGCTGTGACTTCAACGTGCCGATGAGCAAGACCGACGGCACCATTTCCGACGACAAGCGCATACGCGAGAGCCTGCCCACCATAAAGCACCTGCTTTCCTCGGGTGCGCGCGTTATCCTCTGTTCGCACATGGGACGTCCCAAGGGCGAATTCAACGAAAAGTTCACCTTAAAGCCTGTGGCACATCGCCTTTCCGAATTGCTGGGCTTCGAGGTGCCGCTTGCGCCGGACGTAATAGGCGACAAGGTACGTCCGCTTGTGGATGCGCTTGAGCCCGGACGCGCCATACTCCTTGAAAACGTGCGTTTCTATAAAGAGGAAGAAAAGAACGACCCCGCCTTCGCAAAGTCGCTTGCCGACATGGCCGAGATTTATGTAAACGACGCCTTCGGCACGGCTCACCGCGCCCACGCCTCCACGGCCGGCGTTGCGGCATATCTTCCGGCGGTATGCGGCTTCCTTATCGAAAAGGAGCTGTCCGTCATCGGCGGCGCGATAAGCGACCCGAAGCGCCCCTTCGTTGCAATCCTTGGCGGCGCGAAGGTATCCGACAAGATCGGCGTTATAGACAACCTTTTAAACATCGCCGACGCTGTAATCATAGGCGGCGGCATGGCATATACCTTCCTTAAGGCGCAGGGTCTTGAGATAGGCAAGTCCCTCTGCGACGACGAGCGCATCGACGTGGCAAAGAAGGCCATAGAAAAGGCGAAGGAGAAGGGCGTAAAG
>JAFOLN010000204.1 GCA_017419325.1 Clostridia bacterium | reverse complement strand
GACGAGCGTCATCGTAAGCGCGCCGGAAACGACACAGACCGCGTCTGCGGTGCGCGACACCTCGCCCGACGCAAACGAGCTGCCCGCCGCCGTCACGATGGAGCAAAGGATGATGACGGCAAGCATCGCCGCCGCCCCCTTTAAGGCTGCGCGAAGCTCACCGAAGGCAAGGTCGTAAAGCTTTTGAAAAACTTCGTCCGCGCCTGGCAGTTCCGTGCCCGAAATCATCGCGCCAACCACGTCGCGGGACGAGATTTCCGGTATGATCATACCCCCAGCTTCATATAAAGCCTCGTCCGCACTGCGGGCGTCGATGTTCATGGCGTCGAAAGCGTCGGCAACGCCCGCCGCACCCGCGTGGACGGACAGTATTATGAACAAAAGAAGCATAAATACAAGCCTTTTCATAGCCCCTAAAGAAGAGAGGACACGGCCGTAAGCGCCTCAAGAAACACGGGCAGCGAAAGCGCAAGTATCACAAGCTTTCCCGCGAACTCAAGCTTGCTTCCTATGGCGCTCTCCCCCGCGTCCTTGCAAAGGTTCACCCCGATCTCGCAAAGACATGCCACCGCCACGGCCTTTATCATGACGGAAAAGAAGTCCCGGTTCACGTTAAACCGGGCGGCAAGGCTCTGAAGCTGTGAAAAGACGTCGGACATGTAGTCAAGGGAGAGAAAAAAGAGAAGCACGCCGCATGAAAGGGCTATCATCACCTGATATTCGCCCCGGTACTGCTTTAATACGACTGACAGAAGCACGCCCGACAGCGCGATGCCTATAAATTTGAATATATCCATATCTTTTAACCTCCTAAAGCCCGAATACGCTCTTAATTGTGGAAAAGAGCTCGCTTATCTCACGAATGACCATAGTGAGCACCACGATAAGCCCGGCAAGCGTGGTAAGCATGGCCTGCTCCTCGCGCCCTGAGCGTATGAGAAGCTGATTTAATACCGCGACGAGTATGCCTATGGCCGCGATTTTAAATATAAGTTCAACGTCCATTTTTTCCTCCCGTCATGCCGCCGCGATAACTATAACCGCTGCGGCAATAATTGAAAGCCCCATATACATGCGTTTTTTCTTCTTTTCGTCCGCCTCCGCCCCCTTGCGGATGCGGGAAAGCTCCTCTGCCGTAAACCGAACGGCGCGAAGCTGCGCGTTTACGTCTCCCGTGCCGAGCTCACGTCCCAAGGAGAGCATGGCGTCGTATTCCTCCGATGAAAACATCATCGGCTCGAACATAAGCTTAAGCGACTCCTCCCATATGGAGTAAACCGAGGGGCGCGGAAGCCTCTTCATTCCCTCGTGACACCGAAGGTAGAACCTGCCCACCTCCCCGTCAATGCGGGAAAGCCTTAAGAATGCCTCTCCAAGGGGAGCGCGGACGAAGGATATCTCGTTTTGAAGCGCGGTGAGGCTCAATATGAGGTCGCCCAGTATCGCGGTTCGGGCTCTGAGCCGTCGGCTTAAATAAAGGCCCGAGAGTATTCCCGCAGAAAGTATCAGAACGCCCCCAAAAAGCTTTAAGTACCCCGTTTCCATTTAAAGTCTTACAACGGACCGGGTGCCTGTGCGCGGTCTGTTTGACAGCGTTATCGCAAGCGAAAACACGCGCTCCTCGAACAGCTCCCCGAATACGCTCTTTCTCTGTATGTCCGAAACGCTCTCACCGTGGACGGAGGCTATGACGGCCACGCCCGTATTGTGCGCCTGCATGACGGCGCGGGCGTCCTCCGGATAGAGAAGCTCGTCTGTTATTATCACGTCCGGTGACATGGAGCGAAGCATAAGGCCGATGCCCGCGCTTTTGGGGCAAAGATCCAGGACGTCGGTGCGTATGCCCACATCGTTTTGCGGCTCGCCGCGGTACATGGCGCATATTTCGCTGCGCTCGTCTATAACGCCCACCTTGACGCCGCGAAATCCGAGATGCTCCACCCCGTTTGAAAGCTGGCGCGCAATGTCACGAAGAAGCGTCGTTTTTCCGCATGACGGCGGCGATATTACGAGAGTGCTTCTTATGCGCCCCTCGTTTATTATCTCGCCCATCACACCGTCGGCGCAGCCCTTTACCTCGTGGGCAATCCTTATGTTAAGGGAGGACACGTCGCGTATGCTGAGAATCTCGCCCCGTTCCGAAACCGTCTTGCCGCACACCCCGACGCGGTGGCCGCCGCTTATTGTTATGAAGCCGCAGCGAAGCTCCTCAAGCACCGCATGGATGGACGCGCCCGTTACGAACTCGAACGTAAGGTCCATGTCCTCCTTTGTTGCAAGGTAGGGCTTCGCGGACGGTGCGTATTCGCTTATGGGAAGACAGCCCGCGTCCGTCGTGAGCATGACGGGCGCGCTTCTTTTTATCCTTATCTCAAACGTACGGCTCTTTATGTCATACGGAATCGACCGAAGACGCTCCCGTATGGCGGGGGCGGTAAAATCGGCGGCAAAGTCGAACCGCACGGCTTTTTCGTCTCTCGTTTTCATCGTCTGCTCCTTTGTTTTTTATATAAATGTACGACCGTCCGGGGCAGTTTAGAACAAAAAAGCAGACAGACCGAAGTCTGTCTGCTTTTAAGCTTTATTAAAATGCTATGCGCGCTTTTCTTCGATGAGAGCCATAAGCTCTTCCTCGCTCAAGATGCGCACGCCCAGGGCGCGGGCTTTGTCAAGCTTACTTCCCGCCTCCTCGCCAGCCACGACAAAGGTCGTTTTCTTCGATACAGAGGACGACACCTTCGCGCCGAAGCCCTCTAAAAGCGAGGTTATCTCGTTTCGCTTGAAATGCTCGAGCGTTCCCGTAACAACTATGGTATAGCCGGAGAAAAATGACTCGGAGGCTTCTCCCGTGTACTTCATGTTGACGCCGCGCTCCTTTAAGGAAAGAATGAGCCGCCTGTTTTTTTCAACGGCAAAGTAATCGATGACGCTCTGCGCCATAATGCCGCCAATGTCGCGAAGCGCAGTCATATCCTCGGCGGAGGCGGCCGAAAGCGAGTCCATGTCGCCGAATGCGGCGGCCAGTATCTTAGACGCCTTCTGCCCTATAAGCGGTATGCCGAGACCGTAGAGGAGGCGTTCAAGGCTTCGCTCCTTCGATGCGGCGATGGCCCGCGTCAGATTGTCGGCCGACTTTTCGCCAAGCTTTTCAAGCGTGGCTATTTCTTCGTTCTTAAGGGAATAAAGGTCGGCAATGGAGGAAATGAGCCCCTTGTCGAGAAGCTGTTTTATTATGGCGTCGCCAAGGCCGTCTATGTCCATTGCGTCCCTTTCGGCGAAATGGATGATGTTCTTATAAAGCTGCGCGGGACAGTCGCTGTTTATGCACCTGTGAGCGGCCTCGCCCTCGCTTTTTTCAACTCTCGAACCGCAGACGGGGCAAAACTCGGGCATCTCGAAAACGCGCTCGTCACCCGTGCGGGCGTCCTTGTCCACCCTTACTATCTCGGGGATTATGTCGCCCGCCTTCTGAACGAAAACAAAGTCACCTATTCTCAGGTCGAGGTTCTTTACAAAGTCGGCGTTGTGGAGCGTTGCGCGGGCAACGGTGCTTCCCGCGATGTTTACAGGCTCAAGGATGGCAAGCGGCGTTACGGCGCCCGTGCGCCCCACGTTTACTTCAATGTCCAAGACGCGGGTGCGCTGCTGCTCCGGCGGGTACTTATACGCCACGGCCCAGCGGGGATATTTCGCCGTGCTGCCGAGTATGTCCCTGTCGGCGATGTTGTTCAGCTTTATCACCGCGCCGTCGATATCAAAGGAAAAGTCGTGGCGCATATCGCCGATATCTTCGATTTTGCTTATCGCGCCGTCTATATCTGAGCAAAGCCTGTACGACGGTATCGTTTCAAAGCCCAGCTCCACCAAAAATTTCAGCGAATCGTAATGCGTG
>JAFOLN010000203.1 GCA_017419325.1 Clostridia bacterium | reverse complement strand
GTGCCGTCGCCGCGTCCGTTTACCACGCCGGAGGCCGCAGCCCAGTTTACAGCGTCTGCGTATTTGCTTCCCGCGGGAACGTCCGAGAACACCTCGACCACGCCTGCCGATGCGCTGCCGCCGTCAAGCTCATATATCGCCTTCGCAAGCTGGGCTCTCGTTACGCGGACGTCGGGGTCAAAGCCGCTTTCGTTTACGTCCATGATATTGTTTTCAAACACATATGCCATATCTTCAAAATACCAGGGCGTCACGTCCGTGGGGCATATAAAGAAGTATTCCCCGTCGGAGTCGTAGAAGCGGTCATAGGGAAGCGTAGCCACGATGCGCTCAAAGATGTCGTTTGCGGCTATATCCTGTTCGGTCACCGTATAATCATACGTCAGCGTCACCGTTTCGCCCGCGGGTATTGTCGCAATTACGCCCTTGTCGCCAAGATCAACAAGGCGGCTTTCAAGCTTAACGCTGTTTACATCAAGCGTCATGGGGTTCTTTACGGTGACCTCAAAGGTTACCGTATCGCCTGCCTTAAGGGATGCGCCCGGGTCGTCCGTCCAGTCCTTTATGTCTGCGTTCACCTCAAGGGTGCGCGCAACGTCCGAGTAAGCCTTAATGGTGGGGTTGTCAAGCACGATTCTCACGTTTTCAATGCCTTCTCCCTCGGTTATGACGTCTTCAATAACCGTTTTGGCGTCCGCCCAGTCTTCCCAGCCCGAGCCGTCGTCAATAAAGCTCTCGCCGCGGTTTACTACCGTCTTGCAATAGGTGCCTTCCTTCGGTTCTCCGCTGCCTGACCACGCCGCGCCCATGTTTACGGGCAGCTCATCAAACTTCACGACAATACTGTAATCGGCGCCCTCGGGCATAAAGCAGGCATTTTCAAGGTTTGCCCTGTGGAAGCCCGCATAACGGAAGTCTTTGGAGAACGAAGCAAGCTTTTCGCCGTCCACAGGCGTTTTCCAGCCGTCCTTAAGCCTGTATACCTCAAATTCCACGGTGCTGTTTTCATTGGGCGTCGTAACGCCTATGGAGCGGAGATTCTGGTCAAACTCCGCCGTAAATACATTTGCAAGTCTTACATTGTCAAGCGGAACCTTAAAAGGTGCTTCCGCGTTCGCCGGCAGATAGTCGTACTGATCCACGATATATACGCCCGAATCGCCGTTATCGAAGTTTTCCTCTATGTCATAGTCGAAGGACTCTGCGCAGGTGATGCTTTTGTCGTAATATGAGAGGTAGAAATATCCGCTTCCGTCTGCGCCCCAGTTATATTTGTTGGGGAATTCGCCGTTTATGCTTCCCCAGCTGTTTTTAACTATCCACGCGCCGTCATCAGGCGGTCTGTGCCCTTCGAGGAAGTTCTCCTTCGGATAATTGTCATCCCAGCCGACTATGCATACCTCATGATTCGCCTCAACGTCCTCCCACGTATAATGGGCAAACGTATCGAGGTTTGTATACACGGGAGCAGCGTCCTTGTCATCGGGCAGCGCCGTATCTGCGCAGAAGGCAATTGACACGCCCCGTTTTTTCATAAGCTCGTCCTTGATTGCGGCCGTTCCGGCGGGATTGTATACATACTCGCCGTTCTTGTCAGTCATGGCCGCTGCAGGCAGTACGTTGCAGTCGGCAATTTCAAATTCCGCATAAAAGCGGTATTCCTCGTCAACGCTCCAGTCGCAGTAGGTGCCGTCCTCGTTTCGGAAGGCATAGTACTGATTCTCTCCCGCCTGGTTCTTCACTATGAGACCTTCCTTATTCCGGTACGGCACCGCTGACTCCGGCACCGGGCCCGTTCCCATAGAAAAAACCGTCGAGGCCATAAACGAATAGCCGCCGCCGTCCAGCGGATATACTCCGTAAACGGAAATGCCCTCGCCCGCCTGCGAATGAGGGTCGCCCGTGCCGTCGTCCGGAAGGCGCGTGTATACGAACCAGGCAGGCTGAAGCTCGCTTAAATCAAGCTCGTCGGGGTCTGCGAACGCCTCGGCATACACGGGCGAAAGATCCCTCAGTTCCGAAAGTATGCTTATCTCGCTTGCGGCTATGGCCGCAAAGCCCCAACAGGTGCCCCAGGGCGACTGGTCCTTTACCGACGATACGAGACCGTAGTCCCTTAAATCAAATTTTTCGGGATATGCGCTCCCGCCGTCCGCCGCCATAGCGGGCACACAAAAGGTCAGCGCAAGCGCCGCCGCAAGTATAAACGCAAGTATCCTTCGTTTTTTCATAATGTTTCCTACTTAAAATAATGCCATTATATGATTGCCGAAAAAGTGTTGCGCCGTCTTCTATTCAAATGACAGGACCGCGTAATCCTCTTCCTCAACAGCCTGTTTTAAAAGCTTGCGGTCGGGCTCCGCTTCAAATTCGATAACCGCCCTGTCCGCCTCATGGTTTGCTTTTGCCGATATAACCCCGTCAACCGACATAAGCGCGCGCTCCACGCGCCTCTCGCAATGCTCGCACATCATTCCGTCTATGTTTATCGTCATGCGCCGTGTTTCAGGCTTTGCAATATCAGCCGCCGCCGTCTTCGGTTCGGACTGCGCGGACTTGGCTTTCGCGTCCGCTATCCCCGCATACGGCTTAAACAGATTGAGCCTCAGCGCGTTCGACACAACGCAGAAGCTTGACAGGCTCATCGCCGCCGCCGCGATCATGGGATTTAAATGTATGCCGAAGCCCGAAAGCGCGCCCGCCGCGATGGGAATGCCTATGACGTTATATATGAACGCCCAGAACAGGTTCTGATGAATGGTGCGAAGCGCGGCGCGGCTTAAAGCTATGGCCGCCGCGGCGTCCGAAAGGCTGCTTTTCATAAGCACCACGTCCGCCGCGTCAAGGGCGATATCAGCGCCCGCGCCTATGGCAAGCCCAACGTCGGCCTCGATAAGCGCCGGAGCGTCGTTTATGCCGTCGCCCACCATGGCCGTTTTGCCGTCCGCTTTAAGGCGGCGTATCTCATGCGCCTTCCCGTCGGGCAGAACTCCCGCTATTATCTCCGAAACTCCCGCCTCGCGTCCTATCGCGGCGGCGGTAAGCTCATTGTCGCCCGTCAGCATGACTACGCGGACGCCCATGGACTTAAGCGCCGAAACTGCGCCGGGGCTGTCCTCCTTTATAACGTCGGACACGGCTATTATGCCCGCCGCGCGTCCTTCTTTTGAAAAGAGCATGGGCGTTTTTCCCGAGGCGGCAAGCTCCTCTGCCCGCGCTTTTAACCCGGTCGGCACATCAATCCTGCCCGCCATGTATTTCATGCTGCCGCCCTCTATCCGCGCCCCGGAAACCATTCCCGAAAGGCCGTTTCCCACAAGGGCGGTAAAGTCGCCTGCGTCCGCCGCCGCAATCCCCTTCGCGTCCGCCGCAAGCATTACTGCGCGGGCAAGCGGATGCTCGCTCTTTGCCTCAAGGGAGGCGGCAAGCTTTAAAAGCCCGTCCTCTGTGAAGCCTTGCGCGGGGATAATATCGGTGACGGTGGGCTCGCCCTTCGTCACGGTGCCCGTTTTGTCCAGCACCACAGTTTTTATGCGCCCCGTCTCCTCAAGGGAGGCCGCCGTTTTGTAAAGTATACCGTGGCGCGCACCCACGCCGCTGCCCACCATTATGGCAACGGGGGTCGCAAGCCCCAGCGCGCAGGGACAGCTTATAACAAGCACCGATATGGCGCGCGAAAGCGCATATCCCGCGCTCTGCCCCAAAACGAGCCACACGGTCAGAGTCACAATCGCAATGCCGATAACGGCGGGCACGAATATGCCCGACACCCTGTCCGCCGTTTTTGCTATGGGGGCTTTCGTTGCCGCCGCTTCGCTCATCATTTTTATTATCTGCGAAAGCGTTGTGTCCTCGCCCACGCGCACCGCCTCGCACGTTATAAAGCCCGCCTGATTTATGGTCGCCGCCGAAACGCTGTCGCCCTTCGATTTATCCACCGGGATGCTCTCGCCCGTGAGCGCCGATTCGTTCACCGCGCTCCGGCCGTCTGTCACGACGCCGTCGACTGGGATGCTCTCGCCGGGACGCACAACGAAAACGTCGCCGCGCATCACCTCTTCGGCGGGTATTGTTATTTCTCTGCCGTCTCTTATCACATGCGCCGTCTTAGGCGAAATCCTCATAAGGCTTTTGAGCGCGTCGGTGGTCTTGCCCTTTGAGCGCGCCTCAAGCATTTTTCCAAGCGTTATGAGCGTAAGTATCATGGCCGCCGACTCAAAGTAGAAGCTCATCATATACCCTTCGGCCGCCGCCGCGTCTCCCCGCGTCACGGCGTCCGTCATCATAAAGAGCACATAAACGCTCCAGATAAACGACGCCGACGAGCCCAGCGCCACAAGCGCGTCCATATTCGGCGCGCGGTTTATAAGGCTTTTAAAGCCGCTTATAAAGAAGCGCTGATTTATTACCATTATGACAACAGTAAGAAGAAGTTCAAAAAGCCCCATGGCAAGGTGGTTTCCCGATAATGCTCCCGGAAGAGGCCAGCCCCACATCATGTGGCCCATGGAAACGTACATGAGGGGAACAAGCACGCATATCGAGGATATAAGCCGCCTCTTTAACGCCTCGGTCTCCCGGTCAAAGGAGCCAAGTTCGTCGGAGGAGGCCGCTTTTTTCGCTTCTTTGCCCTTAAGGCTCGCTCCGTAGCCCGCCTTCTCCACGGCGGAGATTATCGCATCCGCCGCGGCCGTGCCTTCCACGCCCATTGAATTTGTAAGGAGGCTCACGGCGCAGGACTCCACGCCCTCCACCTTCATGACCGCCTTTTCTACACGTGCGCTGCACGCCGCACAGCTCATTCCCGTCACGTTATACTGCTGCATAGTTTCACCTTCTGTCACGGGGAAAAATTATCGCAGTAGCCTGCGCCTGTCCCTATGATATATAGTACTACTTTGCGATTTTCCTGTCAAACTTATACGCCTCCATTCGCCGCGCTTTTTTATTTAGAAAAATTTGTTTTTTGCCTCAAAAGCCTTGACAAAGCTAACATGTCCCGCTATAATTCAATTGTATTCAATTAAATTATAGCCGTTTTGTCGGAGGTGCTTATGAACATATATGATATCAAGGCAAATACCGCAAAGGGGCAGGAAGTTTCACTGTCGGATTACAAAGGCAAGGTGCTGCTTATAGTGAACACTGCCACGGGCTGCGGCTTTACGCCACAGTATAAGGGGCTTGAGGAGCTTTATAAGAAGTACTCTGAACAAGGCTTTGAGATACTCGACTTCCCCTGCAACCAGTTCGGTGCGCAGGCTCCCGGCACGAATGAGGAAATTGTTTCCTTCTGTACGTTGAACTACGGCGTGACCTTCCCCCAGTTTGCAAAAACAGAGGTAAACGGCCCCGGCGAGCATCCGCTCTATACTTACTTAAAGTCACAAAAGGGCGGTCTTTTGGGCAATAAGATAAAATGGAACTTTACGAAGTTCCTTGTTGACCGCGAAGGCCGCGTTGTTGACCGCTTTGCTCCCAACGTGGAGCCTAAAAAGATTGAAAACAGCATAAAGGAGCTTTTATAATGCAATATACCTATGAAACCGAAAACGTCTGCTCCGTCGCAATAAACTTTGACTTAAACGGCGACGTCGTTACGGGCATCTCGTTCCTCGGCGGCTGCGACGGCAACTTAAAGGCCATATCGAAGCTCGTCGACGGGTGGACGGTTGACCGTATTGAAGAGATGCTTCGCGGCAACACCTGCGGCGACGGCCCCACCTCCTGCGCGGATCAGCTTGCCATCGCGGTAAGACAGGCGTATGAGCTTCAGAATAAGAATAAATAATATAAAAAAACTATTATAAAGGAGAGAGAACATGGCAACTGTATATGATTTCAAGGTTAAGGACGCAAAGAACAACGACGTATCCCTTTCCGACTATAAGGGCAAGGTGCTGCTTATAGTAAACACCGCAACGGAATGCGGCTTCACCCCCCAATATTCGGAGCTTCAGGAGCTTTACAAGAAGTATGAGGGCAAGGGCGTGGAGATACTCGACTTCCCCTGCAACCAGTTCGGCGCGCAGGCTCCCGGCACCAACGATGAGATAAAGACCTTCTGCCAGACGCGCTTCGGCGTGACCTTCCCCCAGTTTGCAAAGATTGACGTAAACGGCGACGCCGAGATACCGCTTTACACCTTCTTAAAGGCCGAAAAGGGCTTTGAGGGATTCCCCGCAGAGCATCCGGCATCGGAGATGATGAACGGCCTTCTTGCAAAGATAGACCCCGACTTTAAGAACAACTCGAAGATAAAGTGGAATTTCACGAAATTCCTCGTTGACAAAAACGGGAACGTGGTAAAGCGCTACGAGCCCATGGCAAAAATGTCCGATATAGACGCGGATATCGCGGCTTTACTGTAAAAAAACATGAGCGCACGGCCTTTTTATAAGGCCGTGCGCATAATACCGTATGAGTTTATTATTTTCGTCGTGAAAAATGTTGAAAATAATAAACTGATATGATAATATTTCCATTGTACGATGTTTATTTTGATTTGAGGAGACAGACCCATGGACAATTCAAAGTACGAGGCTTTAAAGCTCGAAAATCAGCTCTGCTTCCCGCTTTACGCCGCGGCGCGCGAGGTAGTGAAGCTGTACAGGCCGTATCTCGACGCATTAAATCTCACATATACCCAGTATATCGCGCTGATGGTGTTCTGGGAGCAGAAAAAGTGCAGCGTAAAGGAGCTGGGCAAGAAGCTTTATCTCGATTCGGGCACTCTTACTCCCGTTTTAAAGAGCCTCGAGCAGAAGGGCTTCGTCCGCCGCTACCGTTCGGTAGAAGACGAGCGCGTACTGCTCGTTGAGATAACGGACGCGGGCGAAAAGCTCAAGGACGCGGCGGCTGACGTACCCCATCAGGTGGGCGCATGCGTGAATCTTGACAAGCAGGACGCGAGGACGCTTTACCGTCTCCTGTATGAGCTGCTTGGCGGACTTAAATAAAAACTTATCCCGAGGTGAGCGCGCTCACCTCGGGATTTTTGTTATATTAGCTTTTTTGCAAATTCCACGGCATGCGCCCGCTTCTCCTCATCCGGGAAAACCGTCTTGTAGCCGAGATGGCGTTCGCAGAGGACGTCGCCGAACACGAGGCCCGAATATTTGCAGTAGCGGCGCATGCCCTCCAAAAAGAGGTCGGCGCCCTTTTCGGGGCGAAGGCCGCAGGTGGTGACGATGCACATCCTCTTCCCCGCCCAAAGCGAAGGGCCGCGCTCCTCGCCGTAATACATATTCATGGCGTATACGAGCCTGTCGAGCATCGCCTTCATAGGAGGGGTGCAGTACCACGAATATATGGGCGTTGACAGAAGTATCGTATCGCTCTTCATTATCGCGTCGAATATCGGCTGCATATCGTCCTTCTGGACGCATGACACGCTGTCCCAGTCCTTCTGGCACCATCTGCAGGCCGTGCAGGGCTTTATAGTCATATCAAAAAGGTCAAATTCAATAC
>JAFOLN010000202.1 GCA_017419325.1 Clostridia bacterium | reverse complement strand
TACCAACTGAGCTACAGAGGCGAAAAAGTGGCGACCGTGAACGGGCTCGAACCGTCGACCTCCAGCGTGACAGGCTGGCGTTCTAACCAACTGAACTACACGGCCACATGGTGGGAGCTACAGGGCTCGAACCTGTGACCCTCTGCTTGTAAGGCAGATGCTCTCCCAGCTGAGCTAAGCTCCCAATTAACTTTTTCCTCGCCGGTCTGTGTTTTGTTCTCGCCAGCGACAAGAATTAGTTTACTACTGTATGCGCCTTTTGTCAATACCTTTTTTAATATTTTCTTAAAAAAATCGAACTATTTCGTCGCCTCATTTAGAAGTCCCATAAGCTCTTCTTTATTGAAATCGTACTTCTTATTGCAGAAATGGCACACAAGCTGCGCGTCTCCCTGCTCCTCTATTATATCCGAAAGCTCCTGTCTTCCAAGGCTTATAAGCGCCTTTGACATGCGCTCTCTGCTGCAGGGGCAGATGAAATCTATGCTGTCCATCTGTAAAACCTCTACTTCAAGCCCCGAAAGCGCGCGCTCAAGTATCATTTTCGGCGTGCAGCCTTCGCTTAAGAGCTGCGTGACCGGCGGAAGCTTCGATATATTGTTCTCTATAAGGTCGATTATCTTATCCTCCGTATACGGCAGAAGCTGTATCATAAAGCCTCCGGCCGACTTTACGCTGAGATCCTCTCCCACCAGAACGCCCAGAGAGCACACCGTGGGCACCTGCTCGCTTATTGCGAAGTAGTTCGTTATATCCTCGGCTATCTCACCCGTCTGAAGGCGTATGCGGCCTATATACGGCTCTTTAAGGCTTAAATCCTTTATAATGATAAGGTCTCCGCGGCCCACCGCGCCGCCCACGTCTATCTTGCCCGCGGGCGAAGGCGGAAGCTCAAGCGACGGATTGTCCACATATCCCCGAACGTTGCCGAGATAATCGGACACGGCGATAATGCTGCCCAGAGGGCCGTCACCGCGCACCTGAAGCGTCAGGCTGTCCGTCTCGGTCTTTAACAGGCATCCCATCATGGAGGTGCCCAAAAGGGCGCGTCCCAGCGCCACGGTGGAAAGCACGGAAAGGCCGTGCACCTTTCTTGCGTACTCCACTATGTCCTTTCCTTCTATCGCAAATGCGCGCACGCTCAGCTCCGAGGTTATCGCGCGTATCAAAGTCCCGCTCATTTCATTTTCTCCTTTACAGCCGCAAACACGGCCCTCTCACAGTCCTCTTTCGGGCTCCTTAGCTTATATTCTCCGTAAACGTAAACCCTGTCAAAGCCCGCCTCATAAAGCATGTCCGAAAGCTCCGTAAGCTCGTATGCGCGCTCCTCAACGTAATCGTCCTCGCGCACATAGCTTCCGTCCTTCGTTTTTTCAAACAGCGTCATATCATAATAAAAGCGGCGCCGGCGTTCGTTATACGAATGCTCCACCGCACAGAACACATCGTCCGTTTCATATACGGCGGTCGTCCCGTGAAGCACCTTTTTGAGCCTGTACGCGGTGTTCACGTCGAAAATGAAGACGCCGCCGGGGTCGAGATACATATGACAGTTCTCAAAACAGCGCATAAGCGCGTTTTTGTCTGTCAAGTGATTTATACTGTCAAGCGAAGAAACAACGGCTCCCACGGTGCCGTAAAGCTCGAACGAGGCCATATCCTGATTAAGATACAGTATGTCAAGCCCGGACCGCGCCCGCTTTTCCTGCGCCGCGTTGAGCATGGCGTCGGAGCTGTCTATGCCTATCATATCGTAGCCGCGTCCGGCCATGATCTCGGTAAGCGTGCCGGTGCCGCAGGCAAGATCGGCAACTATTTCGGGACGCAAGCCGAAGCGTTTGAAAATGCGCTCGTAAAAGTCGGCGATGCGCCCGTAGTCCACGTGGGCATTTAACGCGTCGTAAAAGCCTGCCAGCGCCGAATAGGATATGTTCATTTCTCCTCTTCCCCGTTTTCTTCCTCGCTCATCCTGTCGAGCACGGTGGCGTAGCCGTCGCTGCCGTAGTGAAGACATCGGTTTATACGGCTTATAGTGGCCGTAGAAACGCCGGTCTGCGCAATGATGTCTACATACAGCTTGTTTTCACGGAGCAGCCTTGCGACCAAAAGGCGCTGCGCCATGGCCTTTATCTCGGATATGGTGCAGAGATCCTCAAAGAAGTCGTAGCACTCCTCCGTATTCTTCAGCGATAGTATTGCCTTATAAAGATAATCAATGTTTTCGTCCTGAAGTCTTCTCTTCATAAAAAATACCGTCCTTTCGCCTGCAATGTTTTAATTTTACCGCAAAATTTTACGCTTGTAAAGCAATAAACCGCAAAAGAATTCTTAAAAAGACTCTTTTGCGGTTTATTGCTCTTTTCTTATAGGAGTCAGGTATTTCAAGCTCGGGGATGGAACTTCTGATATACCTCATTCAGCTTATTCTTGGTTATCTGCGCGTATACCTGGGTGGACGATATATCGCTGTGCCCAAGCATTTCCTTTATAGAATGAAGGTCTGCGCCGTTTTCGATGAGGTGGACTGCAAACGAATGTCTCAGCGTATGCGGCGTGACTTTATTCTCAATGCCAATCTGCTTTGCGTATTGCTTGATTATCTTCCAAAAGCCCTGGCGCGTAAGCCGCTGTCCCGAAAAATTAACGAACAGCGCCTTTTGATTTGCGTCCGGTGACATAAGCGGGCGCGCCGTTTCGATATAGTCGGAAAGGCTTTTTGCGGCCATCTTATATATCGGGACTATGCGCTCCTTCATCCCGCTCGAGCATCTTATGAAGCCCAGCTCGAGATTTACGTCGCGCAGATTAAGGTCGATAAGCTCGCTTACTCTTATGCCCGTAGCATAAAGAAGCTCAAGCATGGCCTTGTCGCGGTAGCCCTTAAGGTCAACGCATTTCGGCTGATCCAGAAGAAGCTCAACCTCCTTGCTGGTGAGCACCTGAGGCAGCTTCTTTTCAACGGCCACTCTTTCAAGGGTCAGCGCCGGGTTCGTCTCAATGACGTTTATCGACGCGAAATATTTAAAAAAGCTTTTAAGCGAAGCGATGTTTCTCGTTATCGTTGCGTTTGAACGACGCATGCTGCGAAGATGGGATATGTAATCTTCAATGTTCGACTGTGTTACCGACGTTATATCGGTAACTCCGATGGTTTCAAGGTACTCTATAAACTGCGATATATCGCTTCGATAGGATTGTATTGTATTAGCGGAAGATTTCCTTTCGTTTTTCAGATACAATTCGTACATATTAAGATATTTTTGCAAAATCTTTTGCCTCCGTTTCGGGGAAGTGGTGTACATTTATCCTTAGCTTTACGAAAATGCCAGCACCGACATGCATTCGGCGAGCGAAGCCGCCGTAATGAGAAGAGCAAATACCACGAACGCCGCGATATGTGCCTTTACGGCTTTGGCAAAATCGTTTCTTATCTCCGGTATACCCCGCGCGCATTTATACAGCCTAAATGAAAACCTTGTACATAAGACCGCATAAAAAGCAAGCTGCGGCAGTGAAAACATATTCTGAAGGAATACCGTCAATACCGAGAGTATAAAGCCCCCGTCATAGGACAGCGAATATATCGTGCCAAGGGCAAAACCCAGGCAGAATATTTTCATTGAAAAAAGTGCTAAAACAAAAGGTACGCCAACTACAATAAAGCCTGCGATAAACATAAAAAACAGATATCTCATATTTATCCGGAGCGTCTCCCGAAACAGCTCGGAAAAGCCCGGATCATATCCGTTTACGCCTACCGTTAAATTCTCATAGAAACCCGTAAGCAAATTCGCATCCGACGCAGCGAAACCGCGTACAAATAACATGCCGCTTATGAGCGCCGATACATACAGGATGAAAACTCCGGCACAAGCTGCCGTATTTTCTTTTGCCCATATGTCAAGCCCCGCCAAAGGATTGTCAAGCATACCAGATCCCTCACGAAATTCAAACCGAACCATTCTATAGTGTACAGTATCTGTTGCAATTTGCAGTTTGCAGTATCAGTTGCAGTATCAGGCGACTGCAGTATCAGTTGCAGTCATGATAAGAGAACCACAACAGCTTTCAGCTCTCATATCATATGATGGATGGTTCGATAATATACTCCGTGAGGGAGCTATTTGTCTGCTTAATCGGCGCCTAATTCATAAGAACGCTTTGTACACGCTTTCATTGCGTCGTCAATTGTCTTATAGACGTTGTCTGCATCAAAGCATTTGATGGATTCTATGGTGGTTCCGCCCGGGGAGCAAACCATTTTGATAAGCTCCTTAGGAGACAGGCTGGAATTGCGAAGCATTTCAATCGAGCCCTCGAACACCGCGCATATAAGCTTGAAGGCTTCGTCGCGGTCTATGCCCTGGCTTACGGCGCTTTCGACCATCGCGTCAACGAAGTAGTAAACGTAAGCCGGCGAGCTGCCGTTCACACAAACGATTTCATTCATCTGCGACTCGTCTATAAGCGATACGACGCCGAGCTTTGAGAATACGTCGATTACGAAACGCTTCTTGTCCTCCTCGACGGTGTCAGGCGCGTATATGGCGCTTGCTCCCTTTGAAACCATAAGCGGAGCGTTTGGCATAACGCGGATTATCTTTACCTGCTGACCGAGAAGGGAACGGATCTTCGCCGTGGGAACGCCAGCGGCGATGGTAACAATAAGCTTGTCCGACAGATCAAGTGAAGAAAGCTTAGCAAGTACATCCGGGAAGACCTGAGGCTTTATGCAGAGGAAGATGATATCACAAAGCTCTGCAAGGGTCGCCTCGTTGCGAGCGATACAGCAGCCGAGTTTCAGGAAGCGCTCGGAAGCCTTGGGGTCAGCATCGTAAACGGTTATGCAGGAGGGCTTAAGAATATCGCTTGAAAGCATCCCGTTTATTATAGCGCCGCCCATGTTTCCTGTACCCAAAAAACCTGTCATAAAAGCGCTCACTCTTCAGTCACCCCGTTTGATTTACATAACTAATTTTTCTATAACTTTTTCTGTGCTATCATAATAATACAGATTTTATCAATTTGCAAGAGCAAATTTTGGATTATGTCGCCTTGAAACGCTTTTTTATGTAAACCTGTTTTATGTCAACACACGAAACCTAATACATTTTGTTGATTTTAAGCGGATTTCGCACAATATTTTGTCTGAGATTTGGAAATTTTGGGCCCAAAAAAATTTTTAAAATTTTTTAAAAAAATTTGATTTTGGACGGAAAAAAGGCCGAAAAAACGGCCGCGGCGTAAGATCCGCGGCCGTTTTCCGGTCAGTAGAGCTTATTATTCTGTGTTGTGTTCCTTTACCCCTGTCCCCTGTCGTTAAGCGCGGCCGCAAGCCAGATGGCGCACTCGACGCGCTTCTTTTCCAGCTCGCAGGCTATCCTGTTGGGCTTCTTTATATCGCCGTTCATCTGGAAGTTGTTTGCGGCGCAGCCGCCGCTGCAGTAGAACTTCGCCCAGCAGCTCTTGCACTCCGGCTTCGCGTATACGTTGTTTTCAGCGAAGGTCTTTTTTATCTTAAGGTCGAGAGCTCCGCCTTCGTTTACGTTGCCCATTTTATATTCGGCGTGACCTACGAATTGATGGCAGGGGTATATGTCCCCTTCCGGCGTGATGGCAAGATACTCGTTTCCGCTCCCGCATCCGTGCAGGCGCTTTATGACGCAGGGCCCCTGAGTGAGGTCAAGCATGAAGTGGAAGAAGTTGAACCCCTCCCCTGCACAGATTCGGTCGTACATTATTTTTGCCAGGCGCTCGTATTCCTCGTAAATCTCGGGAAGATCGTCCTCCGTGAGCGAATACGGAAGCGACGGGTCCGATACCACCGGCTCGACGGAGATCTGTTCAAAGCCCGCGTCCGCCAGATGGAGCACGTCGTTCGAAAAGTCCTTGTTGTATTTCGTGAACGTGCCTCTTACGTAATGGTCTCTGTCTTTTCTAAGCTTCGCCATCTTTAAAAGCTTCGGCTCTATTATATCGTAGCTGCCCGTGCCCGAGACCGTCTTTCTTACCCGGTCGTTTACCTCTTTTCTGCCGTCGAGGCTCAGCACCACGTTCGACATATGCTCGTTTATGTACGCCATGTTGTCGTCGTTTAAGAGCACGCCGTTCGTAGTTATTGTAAAGCGAAAGTTCTTGTCATTAAGTCTCCCCTGCTCGGAGGCGTATTCCGCTATTTTTTTCACCGTCTCAAAATTCATCAGCGGTTCGCCGCCGAAGAAGTCTATCTCGATGTTGCGCCTGCCCTTCGATTCGCGTATGACAAGGTCGATGGCCTTTTTGCCCGTCTCAAGGTCCATGAGCTTTCGCGTGCCGCCGAAGTCGCCCGTCGACGCGAAGCAGTATTCGCATCTCAAGTTGCAGTCGTGGGCCACATGGAGGCAGAGTGCCTTTACGGGTGAAAGCTCGCCGGTCTTCTTTGCTATGTCCTCATATTCATCGGGCGTGTAGAGCATTTCGTTTTTTATAAGCTCTTGAATCTCGCCGTAGGCCGTCTCGATCTCGGCGGCGTCATATTTGCCGCAAAGCTTTTTTATTACCTCGTCCGCCTCGGGCATTTTTTCTCCCGGCTCCTCGCCCAGCGCCGACAGGATGTCGTATGACAGTCCGTCCAGCTCAAGCACCGCGCCGGAGTTTACATCCAGCGCGAAGTTCTTTTCGTGCATAGTATAAAGGTGTACCATTTAAATCATCCTTTTAAAAAAATCAAAACAAAAAAACAAAAGGAGCCCTTCGGCTCCTTTTGAGATTTTTACTTGCGGTTCTCGCACTTCTGATTGGCCACCGTGCATGACGTCTTGCATGCCGACTGACAAGAGGTCTGACATTCGCCGCAACCGCCTCTGCATGCGCTTTCCTTTAAGGTTGCAGGGCTTATAACTTTAATATGTTTCACTGTTCTTTCCTCCATAAATTTAATTCCGTTTCTTTTTTCTTCCCGGCAGTCCCGTGTTCACTCCGGCAATGCCGCCCAGCGCGCTCAGCGCGAGCATGACCAAAAGGCGCACCGCCGCGTTCTCAAAGACCGCCTCCGCGTCAAAGCAGACAGCGCCGACGATATATATCACCGCAAACAAAGCCGCTCCCGTTATGACTCCGTGGATCAGCCCGCGGGAGCCGAACCCCGCCGCGCATATAAACGCGCCCGCAAAGCCCGAAATGCCCACCGCCATAAGGGTGATAAGCCACGCCGCATCCTTGGGCACGCCCGCATACGTTATAAGAACCGCTCCCAGGACAAGCAGCAGCCAGCATAAAACGAATGCGCTCACAAGCGCCGCCGCGTAAGTTTTTAAAGGGCTTACCGTCTGCGGTACGGCTTCGTTTCTTTTCATAATATCCTCTCCCTTCACATCTTTTATAGATAAGTATGGAAGGGAGGCGACTTTTATGCCGCGCGGTAATTATTTCTTTTCGCCGCCGTCGTATTCATCCGTATAATCGCCTTCAGTATAGTCTTCGTCGAAGTCATAGTCGTCATATGATTCGTCGGTCTCATCAACCGTATAGTCCTCATATGCTTCTTCGTCCTCGCTGTCAGCCTGTTCAAGCTGTTCTCTCTGAGTTCTCGTCACAGCCGGAGCGGGATCAAGTACAGTAAGCGCGTTTCTTACAAAGTCAAGACGCACTCTGTCTCTTCCGCATTCGATAGTAATGATGTCATCCTTGATCTTGATAACTCTTCCTACTACGCCGCCCGCGCTCTGCACCTTGTCGCCGCGCTTGATGTTTTTTCTCATTTCATTGATCTCTTTTTGCTTTCTCTGCTGAGGTCTTATCATGAGGAAATACATAACCGCAACAATGAGTATCAGCGGGATAAACGCTTGAAAGTTTTCCATATTTCTTTAATACACCTCCTAAGTTACCTAAGTATTTATTATATTAAAACTTTCTAATAATAGCAATAATAATTTACGATTTTCCGAAAAAATATGCAATAATCATATCCTCTGTCCCAATATGTATACATTCTTCTCTTTAAAATCGGCAAATGTGCCTTTTTCAAGGCTTTCGCGTATCTTTTCCATGAGGCTGTTGTAAAAATACAGGTTGTGCATTACCGAAAGCCTCAGCGCAAGCATCTCTCCCGCCTTGAAAAGATGGCGGATATACGCGCGGCTGAAATTTCTGCACACATGGCAGCCGCATTCGGGGTCGATGGGGCTATCATCCTTCATATACTTTGCATTGTGGATATTGAGCACTCCCTGCGAGGTAAAAAGATGGCCGTGGCGCGCGTTCCTTGCGGGCATCACGCAGTCGAAGAAGTCGACGCCCCGGTCTACTGCCTCCAGTATGTTCACGGGCGTTCCCACGCCCATAAGGTAACGCGGTCTGTCCTTCGGTGCAAAGGGTTCAACCTTCTCTATTATCTCGTACATCGTTTCCGTAGGCTCGCCTACGGCAAGGCCGCCGATGGCATAGCCGTCCAAATCGAACTCCGCGATGCGCTTCATGTTCTCGATGCGCAGATCGGCGTATGTCGCGCCCTGATTTATGCCGAAGAGCATTTGATGGGGGTTCACAGCATTATCGGAGGCGTTAAGCTCGCGCATCTTTTTTATGCACCGCTCAAGCCAGCGCACCGTTCTTTCATGCGACGCCTTGGCATAGGAATACTCGGCGGGGTTCTCGACGCATTCGTCGAAGGCCATAGCTATAGTGGAGCCAAGGTTCGACTGTATGGTCATGCTCTCCTCCGGGCCCATGAAAAGCTTCCTGCCGTCGATATGCGAAGAAAAGTATACGCCCTCTTCCTTTATGTTGCGAAGCTTTGCAAGGGAGAACACCTGAAACCCGCCGCTGTCTGTAAGAATTGGCCTGTCCCAGTTCATGAACTTGTGAAGCCCGCCCAGGTCGCGTATTATCTCGTCTCCGGGACGCAGAGTAAGATGATAGGTGTTGGAAAGCTCCACCTGGCACCCTATCTCCTTTAAGTCGAAGGACGAAAGGCCGCCCTTTATAGCCGCCTGCGTGCCTACGTTCATAAATACGGGCGTTTTTATAACGCCGTGTACCGTATGAAATTCTCCCAGACGTGCGCACCCCTGGGTTTTTAGCAGCTTAAACATTTTATCCTCCGTTCAATCAAAGCTTCGCTTTCTTATTCAGTATACCATAAATACGGCACATATCAATAAAATGCGAAAAAAATAACTGCCCGCGGTTTTTTCCGCGCGCAGTTATCAAAGAGTTTCTTTATTTACGCAAGCGCTTTTCCCAAAGCCTCGCACTCCGTTTTAGCCTGTGCATCGGGCGCTTCGTTGCAGATAACGAAATCGCATGCCATTACGGCGCCTGCAGCCTTGCACTCGGATTCCCAGTTGCGCATCCATTCGCCGTCGCCCCAGCCGTAAGAGCCGAAAAGCGCGATCTTCTTGCCGTTTAATTTGCCCTTGCATTCATCAAATAAGGGCTGCATCTCGGACTCCTCAAGAACCTCAGCACCCATGGAGGGGCAGCCGAAAGCGATGGCGTCGAACTCATCCATTTTTGCTGCGCTGAATGCGCCGTCGGATACGCTGAAGGAGCTTACGTCTGCGCCTGCCGCCTTTGCGCCCGCCTCAACGGATGCCGCCATTGCCGCCGTATTGCCCGTGCCGCTCCAGAATACTACTGCTACTTTGCTCATTATTATCTCTCCTTAAAATATTATGTTTATATGTCAAGCAGCCACCGTGAGCTGCAAAACAGACCTGCCCTCATGCCACAGCCGCGAATATACGGCGCGGCACTTTCGTATGCGTTCAAATAATTTGCGCGCTTCGCAAACATTGCAGTATACCTTCCAGTAACCGCAGTATTTGCAGTTCTTTCCGTCGTTTGCGATGAACCCCACAACGTCCGCAAGCGGATAGCCTAGGAAAATACCTATCTCATGCGGGAAGCCCTCGCCCTCTTTAAGGCGCGTTTTAAGATGGTCTATGGCATATGCCATATCCGTGCCCGTGTATCCGTAGGACGAAAGAAACCGCTCCACGCCCTTCCTTTTAAGGTCGCGTGAAAGCTGCGTGCCGCGGTAAACGTATATAAGGGCGCAGCCGCCGGAAAACCGCAAAAGCGTAAGGAACACGCCTTTTTCGTTAAAGCGCATATTAAGCGCTTCAAGCTGGCTTTGAACCGTCCCCTCGGAAACGTTCTTCACCGTAAAAAGGCTCGCGGTCTTAAGCGACGCCAGCGTCGGCGCGCAATGTTTTATCAAGCATTCTTCAAGCACTATTGTTTCCTCCCGAAATAACAGCTTTTAATCCTATGATTCCACAAGGTTCAAAAAATAAACGTCCGCATAACAAAATAGGTTAGTTTTAGCTAACCATATGTTTAAATAAAAACGGCTTCCGCCGCTTTTATTTAGGTTAGCTCTAACTAACCAAAGTCTACACTAAAAAACACTTGCGGTCAAGTGTTTTTTGTGATTTTTTTGTTATTTAATAATCTTTACTTCTATTCAATGAACATGGCATCTCCGAAGGAGAAGAAACGGTACTCGTTTTTTACGGCTTCCTCGTAGGCATGTCTTACATTGTCCAGCGAGGAAAAGGCGCTTACAAGCATCATAAGCGTACTTTTCGGAAGGTGAAAATTTGTGATGAGCGCGTCGACCGCTTTGAATTTATACGGAGGGTATATAAAAATATCCGTTTCCCTGCTCTGCGGAATTACGCGTCCGCTTTCATCGGCGCAGGATTCCAGCGTCCTTGCGGACGTTGTGCCCACCGCGATTATGCGTCCGCCGTTAATTCTCGCGCCGTTTATAATGTCGGCCGCCTCCCCGGTAAGCTCGAACCATTCCGAGTGCATTTTATGCTCCGTCACGTTTTCTACGGTAACGGGGCGGAATGTGCCAACACCCACATGAAGCGTCACGCTTGCCGTCTTCACGCCTTTGTTCTTTATCTTCTCCAAAAGCTCGTTTGTAAAATGAAGTCCCGCCGTCGGTGCGGCCGCGGAGCCCTCCACCTTTGAGTAGACCGTCTGATAGCGCTCCCTGTCGGTAAGCTTTTCCTTTATATAATGGGGCAGCGGCATCTCTCCCGTTTTGTCTATGGCCGCCGCCACATTGCCGTCCTTAGCCGCAAGGCGCACAACGCGCCCGCCGTCTTCGGTGCGGCGTATAATCTCCGCTGTAAGCTCGCCGTCGGCAAATTCTATGATATTGCCCTCATGGACGCGCTTTCCGGGGCGGATAAGCACCTCCCACACGTCGTCTCCGTAGGGCTTTAAAAGGAGCATCTCCACGCTGCCGCCGCTTCCATGCTTCTTTCCGTAAAGCCTTGCGGGAATGACGCGGGTGTTGTTCAAAACGAGTACGTCGTTTTCGTTTAAATATTTTACGATGTCGTAGAAATGCTCATGACGTATCTCGCCCGTTATCCTGTTCATGTGCATAAGCCTTGAGGACTGCCTGTCCTTAAGCGGCGTCTGCGCAATAAGGCCTTCGGGGAGATAATAGTCAAAATCGCTCACTTTATATGTAGGGATAAGTTTATTCATTATATTATGCGCACTTTTCCTTTCTTCAGCTTAAGGCGTCGAGTTTTGTCCCTCTGAAATAATGGGTCAGTATCTGGTCGAAGGTATATCCCTGAAGCGCCATGCCCTTCGCGCCCTCCTGGCTCATGCCCACATTGTTGCCAAAGCCCGTGCCGGATATGGTGTAGGTGCCGTCGGCGTTTGAGCCGCCTGCGGCTTTATTGATAGCCTGGTCGCCCGAGGAGGTTTTCACGCTCAGCGTGTCCTTATTCATCTGCGACACCTCGCCGCTTCCGCTTATGACGGACGCACTGAAGGCCTTGTCCGAAATATCGGCGCTGCCCTGCGCGCTTCTTGCGTATACCGGCGACGCGCTGCCCGAACCGGAGCCGCCGCCCGTTATGGTAAAGCGCTGCGAATGAACGTAAGGCGAAAGCTTTAAGCGTGCCGTCTCCTTGCTTATGGTGACGGAGCGGCCCTCCGTATCGGTGGCGGTCACGGAATATACGTTGCCCGCGTCGGTGTACTGGCTTACATAGAAGCTCTCTATCTCGCCTATCGTATAGCCGCCCGCGACGAGCTTCGCCCTCACCTCTTCTTTGGTGAGAGTAGTTGACCATCTGCCGTAGCTTGCATTGTCAAGGTCCTCATAGGGAGACTCAACGGCCGTAAGATACGGCACGGCCGCAAACCAGATATTCTCCGAGTTTTCAGTATAGCCGCCGCTTGAGGCATGGTAGTAAAGCTCCGCAAGCTTGCCCCCGTATGTAAGCACCATGCCGTCCGTCTGATCGACGGCCGCGTCGGAGTTCTTGCCCGCCCGCGCGGTGCCGCCGTATACCTGGCAGTGAGTGCTGTCGCATACCATAAAGCCATCGCCCTTGTGCTTGTTTATATTCTGATAAAGGTAGTTCCTCGCCGCCACGGCCTGTGCCTTCAGTGCCTCTATCGGCCAGGCGTTGCTCATCTCATTGGGCACTACGCCCTTAAGATAATCCTGCACCGGCAGCACGTTTATGAGATTAAGCTTGCCGGAGGAGTTTCTGTACATAAGGAAGCTTCCGTAATATTCGGTGCTGCCGTTCTTTAATACGGGCTTTGCGCCCTTATTTACGGGCGACAGATAAAACCCGCCGACGCCGCTTTGCTCAAGCTCGAATATTATCCTGCCCTCGTTTAAATCAACGACGCTGAAGCCGTATGACGTTCCGCCGGCGCCTGAGGCTGCGCGCCCCGACTGCGCGCTGTACTGCGCCGCCGCGTCGTTTGCCTCGGAAAGCGTCTGGTAGCTTCCGAAGCGCACTCTGTACGCGCCTTCAACGTAGGCCACAAAGCCCGAAAGCGGCGCGGCCTCGTTATACGCGGCGCCCTGAGACGGGAAAGTATTGTCAAGCTGGACGTGATAAGCGCCGATGGAGGAACCGGACGTCAGGGCGTTCCCCGACAAGCCGTAGCTTTTGTCGTTTGCCACCGCCACGAAGCGGACGCCTGACTCGTATACTATAATGGGGTTGTCGTTCGAGTCGAGCCAGCCGAAGTCCATGCCTCCCGCGTCGTAGAGCACATTGTAGCTGTCCTTCGCCTCGCTTCCGTATATTAGTCCTATTTTCGCCGTCATATTCTTTTTGTAATCGAGGGCGAACGCCGACGGCACGGCCATTAAAGCGACGAGCGTCAGACACAGAACGAGCGATATAAGTTTCTTCATAAATAAAACGCCTCTTTTCTTCGGAAAAGTCCTTAAAAACGATTTTTATAATTTTTTTATAAAGTAATTGACAGTTCAAAAAAATAATGCTACATTATATGTTAATAGCATATTATTTGATAGAGGTGCGTTTTTTATCAGTACTCGCGTACGGATACCGAAAAATCATATGCCGCGACGAAAGGAAAAGACGCCGAAGGGGATGCCTTTTTCGGACGCATTGCCCTGGGTGTACGGTAAATAACCGTACAACTGTCATCAAACATTGATGGAGAGCTATCAGCTTCTGGTTTAATGTCGATTGCCGCAGGTTTTTGCGGTTCACGGTTTACATTTTACTAGAATGCCGCCGGTTTTTCAACCGGTTTTTTTATTATTAAAACTTAAATACAGCGGTAATTTGTGTAATACGCAAACTGCCGTCAAACAATTACGTTGGAGGGTCTATTATGAAAAAGTATAATGTAGCGGTTGTCGGCGCGACCGGCATGGTAGGAAGAACCTTTTTAAAGGTGCTGGAAGAGAAAAAGCTCCCCGTTGAGAATTACTATCTTTTCTCCTCTTACCGCTCGGCAGGCAAAAAGATCGAGTTCATGGGCAAGGAGTACACGGCAATAGAGCTTACCGAGACCGCAATGGACGGTAAGGACATAGATATCGCGCTCTTCTCCGCAGGCGGAAGCACCAGCGAGAAGTTCGCGCCCATCTTTGCCAAAAAGGGCGCGGTCGTTATCGACAACTCCTCTGCATGGCGCATGAACCCCGAAGTACCGCTGGTAGTTCCGGAGGTAAATCCCGACGACATAAAGTGGCACAAGGGCATCATATCGAACCCCAACTGCTCCACCATTCAGGCTGTGGTCGCATTAAAGCCGCTTGACGACAAGTACGGCATAAAGCGCATCGTTTACTCCACGTATCAGGCAGTATCGGGCGCGGGCCTTGCAGGCTGGATGGATCTTGAGGAAGGTCAGAAGGGCAATCCGCCGAAGAAGTTCGCTCACCCCATCTACAACAACTGCCTCCCCCACATAGACGTTTTCCTGGAGAACGGCTACACTAAGGAAGAGGAAAAGATGATAAAGGAAACGAGAAAGATACTCGGCCGCCCCGACCTTAAGGTAACGGCTACCACCGTAAGAGTTCCCGTTTTCAACAGCCACTCCGAGTCCATCAACGTGGAGTTCGAGCGTCCGTACGACCTTAAGGAGCTTCGCGACACTCTTGCAAAGGCTCCCGGCATCATAATCGAGGACGATCCGGCAAACGACGTATATCCCCTCGCAATAAACGCTACGGGACACGACGAGGTATTCGTAGGCAGACTCCGCCGCGACGAATCCGTTGACAACGGCCTCAATATGTGGGTAGTTGCCGACAATATCAGAAAGGGTGCTGCCACCAACGCGGTTCAGATAGCCGAGACCATGATAAAGAACGGCATAATATAATATGTACCGATAACGTATTTCGGTTTTCTTTCGCAAATCTTATTAAAAAGGAGAAAGAATCATGAAAAAGACAATTTTTAAGGGTGCAGGCGTTGCAATCGTCACTCCTTTTACCGACAACGGCATAAACTTTGAAGAGCTGGGACGCCTTATCGACTTCAACATCGCGGGCGGCACCGACGCCATCATCATCTGCGGCACCACCGGCGAGGCCGCAACGATGAACGACGAAGAGCACAAGGCGGCTATAAGCTTTGCAGTTGAGCATACGAACAAGCGCATACCAGTTATCGCGGGCACGGGCTCTAACGACACCGCGTATTCCATCGAGCTTTCCAGATTTGCCGAAAAAGCCGGCGCCGACGGTCTGCTCATGGTAACGCCCTACTACAACAAAACGACGCAGAAGGGTCTTGTAAAGCACTTTATGCGCATCGCGGACTCCGTAAACACTCCCATCATCGTTTACAACGTACCGAGCCGCACGGGTCTTAACATCCAGCCCGCAACCTATCTTGAGCTTTCCAAGCACCCGAACATAGTTGCGACTAAGGAAGCGAACTCCAACATATCCGAGATCGCAAAGACGCGCCATTTATGCGGCGACGAGCTCAATATGTACTCCGGCAACGACGACCAGATAGTTCCTATCCTCTCTTTGGGCGGCATAGGCGTTATCTCCGTTCTGTCTAATGTAATGCCGAAGGAAACGCACGATATCTGCCGTCTCTTCTTTGAGGGCAAGATAAAGGAAAGCGCGGCTCTCCAGCTTGAAATGATGGATCTTATAGGCGCGCTCTTCTGTGAAACGAACCCCATTCCCGTAAAGACGGCTCTCGGCCTTATGGGCTACAAGGTAGGCCCGCTTCGCATGCCGCTTTGCGATATGGAAGGCGCAAATCTCGACAGATTAAAGACGGCGCTTAAAAACTCGGGTCTTATAAAGTAAAAGTCTTTAAAAGGGATGTGAAAAGATGAGTAATGTTACAAGGATAATAATGTCGGGCTGCAACGGAAAGATGGGACGCGCCATATCGCGTCTCGCCGCTTCCGACGACAGCGTTCTGATAGTTGCGGGGCTTGATATAAACACCGCCGAGGAATTCGGATACCCCGTTTTCAGCGATCCCGCCAAGGTGGACACAGAGTGCGACGTTATCGTGGATTTCTCGAACCATGCCGCGCTAGAGGGCGTTCTGGACCTGGCAAGAAGGAAGAAGGTGCCCGCCGTTATCGCGACCACCGGCCTTCTCAACACGCAGATAGAGCTTATGCACGAGACCGCAAAGTATGTGCCCATTTTCCACAGCGCAAATATGTCGCTGGGCGTAAATCTGCTTATCGACCTCGTTAAGAGGGCTTCCCGCGCGCTGGGCGAGGATTTCGACGTTGAGATAATAGAAAAGCACCACAATCAGAAGCTTGACGCGCCCAGCGGTACGGCTCTTGCCATCGCCGACGCTCTCTCCTCTGTTCGCGACTGCGAAACCAATTACGTTTACGAGCGTCAGTCGGTGCGCAAAAAGAGAGAAAAGACGGAGATAGGCATACATTCCATTCGCGGAGGCAACATCATAGGCGACCATGACGTGCTTTTCTGCGGACAGAACGAGGTCATAACCGTATCCCACAGCGCAGCATCCCGCGATGTGTTCGCGGCGGGCGCAATAAGGGCGGCCAAGTTCATCGCAGGCAAGCCTGCGGGCCTTTACAGCATGAACGACCTTATAAACGAATAAGCTTCAAAAAAAGGAGGTTTCTTTGATGCTTGATATGGATAAGATTCTGACCAAGCTTACGGGCGAGGAGGATATCACTCTTATAACGCTTCACAATATCCCCGCGGATATGAAGCTTATGTGCGATATTTTCGACAGCTTTTCCCGCGAGCGCGTTGTCCTCGATATGATAAGCCAGACGGCTCCCACGGGCGGGCACATAAGCATTTCGTTTACGTTGAACGACGACGATCTGCCCCGCGCCATAAAGATAATGAGCACGTTCAAATCAAAGCTTCCCTCCCTCAGAAGCGACGTCAATCCCGGCAACGCGAAGATCGTCTTTTTCGGCGAGCGCATGAAGGACAATTACGGCGTGGCGGCATACGTTATGCGCCTGTTCTCGGAGAATCATATAATGCTCAAGCTTATAACGACGTCCGACAACGATATCTCCTGCCTCTTGTCTAAGGACGACTACGAATATATCTACGACATAGCCGCAAAGGCGCTGAAGATAAACTGAAGTGAATAATAAAAGCCCGTGCGTACCTGATGCGGTGCGCACGGGCTTTTTGTTTTTTCATCAGAGCTTCATGTTCCTTAATATGAACGCGCTCATTATTATAGCTATGATACAGAATATTCCGGCTCCGATGAACGCTACGCTGTAGCCGCCCAGATAATCTATAACGAAGCCCCAAAGCGCGGAACCCACGCCTATTCCTATGTCGAAGGAGGAATAATATGTGGCGTTTGCGCTTCCCCGCCTGTCTATCGGCGCATACTTTACGACAAGCGCGTTTGTGGTAGGCAGAGCCGCGCCGACGCCCACGCCGTAAATTACGGCGCAGATTATAAGATGCGTAAAGCTGTTCAAAAAC
>JAFOLN010000201.1 GCA_017419325.1 Clostridia bacterium | reverse complement strand
TTCTTTCAAGGGCGTTCATGCGGGAGCGTGTGTCTCTCAGCTCCCCGGAAAGCCTCTCGCCCTCGGAGCGCACGCTGTCGTACTGCGCTCTTTTTTCCGAGATAAGGGACGAAAGCCGCTCCTTGTCCCGTTCGTTTTTCTCCATGTCCGCGCGAAGGTCACGCGCCTTGTTCTCAAGGCTTATGACGCTCTGCTCCACGTCGCTCTGGCGGGAGCGGCGCAGGCTTACCGCGGAGCCGAGCGACGATATACTCTCACGGAGGCGCGCGATGTCGGCCTTCGTTTTCTCCGTTTCGCGGCGTGCGTTTTCCGCCTCGATGCGCTTTTCATTTGCACGCCCGGCGGCTTCTTTGCTCTTTTCCTCCGCGTCCGAAAGCGCGGCCTCGCTTTCTTCATATTCCCGCGACAGCTCCTCTATATGTGCCTTCGTTTCGTTTATGAGCGCCTCATTCGATATGAGCGTGGTGCGCTTCGCGCCGCTTCTTTCGCTTAAACGCTCCATATCGGCAGTGTTGCGCGCCGTCATGGTCTCCATGGCGGATATGTCGCTTTGTGTGCTCTGAAGCTTAAGCTTCTTTTCCTGCAGGAGGGTGCGTCCCGTGTTTATGGCTATGTCCGTCTCGCGGACGCGCTCCGACATCGCGTCAAGCGCCGCCTCCGCGTCAGTTTGGGCCTCCTTCTTTACGGAAAGCTCGGCCCTTACTTCGGCCGTCTGCTCACCAAGCTTAATGTTTTCCTCCTTCGCGCCCTCGTATGAGCGCATAAGGAGCGTCACCTCGAACTTACGCAGGCTGTCTCGCAGCGAAAGATACTCCTTCGCCTTCTTCGACTGCACCTCAAGCGTCTTTTCGCGCTCCGTAAGCAGCGCGATTATGTCCGAGAGGCGTTCAAGGTTCTCCTCTGTTGATTTTAACTTTCTTTCGCTTTCGTATTTCTTGTAGCGGTACTTCGATATGCCCGCCGCCTCCTCGAATATCTGACGGCGGTCGGCGCTTTTCTGCGACAGTATCTCCGCTATGCGCCCCTGGCCTATGATGGAATAGCCGTCGCGCCCGAGACCCGTGTCCATGAAAAGCTCGTGAATGTCCTTCAGGCGCACCTGGGCGCGGTTTATATAGTATTCGCTTTCGCCTGACCGAAAATAGCGGCGCGTCACGGATACCTCCGAATAGTCCGAATTGAAAAGTCCCGAGGAATTGTCCAGCGTGAGCGTGACCTCGGCAAAGCCGGTGGGACGGCGCTTCTGGGTGCCGCCGAAGATAACGTCCTCCATCCTGTCGCCGCGGAGCGTTTTTGCCGATTGCTCGCCGAATACCCAGCGTATGGCGTCGCATATGTTGCTCTTGCCGCTGCCGTTGGGGCCGACTATGGCGCAAATCCCGTCGGTAAAGGCAATATTCACTTTGTCGGGAAACGACTTAAAGCCCGAAATCTCGAGATTTTTAAGATACGCCAAGTTCACAACTCTCCTATCACTTTATTCTGAATAAATAGTATATCATATATTCGCCTCTCATTTCCAAATATTTTGTTAAGTTTTTTATAAAAGCGCATATTTTCTGCGATTTTATCACCTTTTGTTGACAAATCGGCGCTTTTATGTCATATCTTTAAGAAAAAAGCGTAAAGGGGAGTAAAAAAATGAACGAGGCGCTTTATAAAAAAGTTTCACAAAGCTTTGAAAAGCAGGGCTTTTTAAGGCTGATAGGCGCGAAAATCGAGGACGTGGAGGAAGGCCGCGTTTCTATTTCATTAAAGAAGAGCGATGCGCTCACCCAGCAAAACGGCGTGCTCCACGCGGGCGTTGTCACCGCCCTTGCCGACACGGCCTGCGGATACAGCGCGTTTACGGCGGCCGGCGGCGCCGATATACTGAGCGTGGAGTTTAAAATAAACCTTCTTCGCCCCGCCGCGGCCGATAAGATAACGGCCTTCGGACGCGTCATAAAATCGGGTCGGAAGCTCATTGTAACGGAGGCCGACGTAACCGATGAAAGCGGGAAGCTTATCGCAAAAATGACGGCGACCATGATTCCCGTATAAGAAAAAGCCGCATCGAAAACGATGCGGCTTTAATTATCGGGCTGTGATTATTTCACCATTCCGGCAACTTCGTCTGCGAAGTTGTCTTCACGCTTCTGAAGGCCTTCGCCCTTCTCGAGACGTGCGAACTTAACGATGGAAATCTTCGTGCCGAGCTTCTTCTCTACCTCTGCAACATACTGTGCAACGGTCTGGTCGCCGTTCTTTACGAAGGGCTGCTGTAAGAGACAGGTCTGCTCAAAGTACTTGCCCATCTTGCCTTCAACTATCTTTACAAGGATGTTTTCGGGCTTCTTCGAGTTCTTCGGGTCGTTCTTCAGTGCTGCAAGGTTAATCTCCTTCTCCTTTGCGATAACGTCCTCGGGAACGGTCTCCTTCGAGAGGAAGGTGGGGTTAAGAGCCGCGATCTGCATTGCAACGTCCTTGCCCATGGTGATGAACTCTTCGTTCTTTGCGGTCGCGTCGTCAACGTCAAAGTTTACCATAACGCCGATCTTGCCGCCGCCGTGTATATAAGTTACGTTCTTGCCGGTGTAGCGCTCAAAGCGGCGGATGTTTAAGTTTTCGCCGATGGTGAGGATCTTCTCACGGAGCATCTCTTCAACGGTAAGGGAATCGTCGTACTTCATGGCAAGAAGAGCCGCAACGTCTGCGGGATCCTTCTCTGCAACTACCTTTGCAACGCCTGCAACGTAGTCCTTGAAGCTCTGGTTCTTTGCAACGAAGTCGGTCTCGGAGTTTACTTCAACGAGAACGCCCACGTTGTCGGTAACGTATGCGTCAACTATACCCTCCGCAGCTATGCGGGACGCCTTCTTTGCAGCCGCCGCAAGTCCGCGCTCTCTTAAAAATTCAATAGCCTTCTCCATGTCGCCGTCGGACGCGGTAAGCGCCTTCTTGCAGTCCATCATGCCTACGCCGGTCTTTTCTCTTAAAGCCTGTACGTCTTTAGCCGTAAATGCAGCCATCGTATTTGCCTCCTTATATATATCAGTCTTATTTTTTAATTATTCGGCTTCCTTTGCGGGAGCTTCCTCAGCCTCGGCCTCTTTAGCCGCTTCTGCGCCCTCTGCGGAAGAATCGTCGAACTGCTCGCCCTGTCTGCCCTCAAGTATTGCGTTGGAAACGATGGAAGCCATCAGCTTTACGGCGCGGATAGCGTCGTCGTTGCCGGGGATAACGTAGTCGACCTCGTCGGGGTCGCAGTTGGTGTCAACGATAGCAACGATCGGTATGCCGAGCTTTCTTGCTTCGGCGATAGCGATGCGCTCTTTTCTCGGGTCAACAACGAATATAGCCGCGGGAAGCTTCTTCATGTTCTTTATGCCGCCTAAGAACTTTTCGAGCTTTTCAGCCTCAAGGCGGAGCTTAACGACTTCCTTCTTGGGCAGAAGGTCGAACACGCCTTCCTGCTCCATCTTCTTTAACTTGTCAAGACGCTCTATTCTCTTCTTTATGGTCTTGAAGTTGGTGAGCATGCCGCCGAGCCAGCGTGCGTTTACATAATACATGCCAACTCTCTCGGCCTCTTCCTTGATGGACTCCTGAGCCTGCTTCTTCGTGCCGACGAAAAGCACTTCGCCGCCGTTTGCCGCAACCTCGCGGATGAAGAAATATGCTTCTTCGATTTTCTTTACGGTCTTCTGAAGGTCGATGATGTAGATGCCGTTTCTCTCGGTGAAAATGTACTCAGCCATTTTCGGGTTCCATCTTCTCGTCTGATGACCGAAATGTACGCCGGCCTCCAGAAGCTGCTTCATAGATACTACTGCCATTATTGTTCCTCCTTCGGTTATACCGCCACCGCGCAGTGTAAATTTACCCTGTCACCAAAGGCATGCGCGGTGTGTGTATTTGGCATGGCTTGCCTAACAATACCACCAGAGCATTTTATCACATGAAAAACAATATTACAAGAGGCAATTTCAAAAAATTTCAGGTTTTTATAAAAGGCCCCGTGCGAAGAAACGCACGGAGCCTTTTTCGGGGGGACGCTTAATTAAACTTTTACATTCGTGCCGTAGTAGGCGTTCTTATACATCTGCTTTATCTCGCTCATGAGCGGGTAGCGCGGGTTTGCGCCGGTGCACTGGTCGTCGAAGGCCTGCTCGGTCATTTCGTCAAGGCTTTCAAGGAAGGCCTTTTCAGTTATGCCGTAGTCCTTTATGGTCTTCTTTATGCCCACCTTTTGTTTGAGCTCGTCCAGGGCTTTTATGAGGTTTTCAAGCTTTTCCTCATCGGTCTTGCCGCCGAGACCCAGATGCTCTGCAACCTCCGCGTAGCGTCGGAGCGTATGGGGATGGCCGTACTGGGAGAAGGTGCCCATCTTCGAGGGAGCCTCAACCGCGTTGAAGCGGAGAACCTCGTCTATCATAAGGGCGTTCGCAACGCCGTGGGGCAGATGGTGGAACGCGCCCAGCTTATGCGCCATGGAGTGGCACACGCCGAGGAAAGCGTTGGCGAACGCCATGCCCGCCATGTTTGCGGCGTTGGCCATCTTCTCGCGCGCTTCAGCGTCGTTCGGGCCGTTGTCGTAAGCCCTCGGCAGGTACTTGAATATGAGCTTGAGCGCACCCAGCGCGAGGCTGTCGGTGTAGTCGGTCGCAAGCATTGCGGCGTATGCCTCCAGCGCATGGGTCACCGCGTCTATGCCGGACGCCGCCGTAAGTCCCTTGGGCGCGTCCATCATCATGTCCGCGTCCACTATTGCCATGTTGGGCATAAGCTCGTAGTCGGCCAGCGGATACTTTATGCCGGACTGCTCATCGGTGATAACGGCGAAGGGGGTTACCTCGCTTCCGGTGCCCGCGGAGGTGGGTATTGCGATGAAGTACGCCTTTTCGCCCATCTTGGGGAAGGTGTATATGCGCTTTCTTATGTCTACGAAGCGCATTGCCATATCCATAAAGTCAGCCTCGGGATGCTCGTACATTACCCACATTATCTTGGCCGCGTCCATCGCGCTGCCGCCGCCCACGGCTATTATGGTGTCGGGCGCGAAGGCCGCCATCTGACGCGCGCCCTCCTTTGCGCATGCAAGCGTCGGGTCGGGGGCCACGTCGTAGAACGTGGTATGCTTTATGCCCATCTCGTCGAGCTTGTCGGCAACTGCCTTCGTGTAGCCGTTCTCATATAAGAACGTGTCGGTAACTATGAATACCTTCTTTTTCCCAAGCACGTCGCGAAGCTCCGACAGAGCCACGGGCAGGCAGCCTTTCTTTATATATACCTTTTCGGGTGCTCTGAACCACAGCATATTCTCTCTCCTCTTTGCAACAGTCTTTATATTCAGAAGCTGCTTTATTCCCACGTTCTCCGATACGCTGTTTCCGCCCCAGGAGCCGCAGCCCAGCGTAAGGGAGGGAAGGAGCTTGAAGTTGTAGAGGTCGCCTATCGCGCCCTGGGAGGACGGGGTGTTCACGATTATGCGGCCCGTCTTCATTGCGGCCTCGAACTTTAAAAGCTTCTCCTTGCCCGTCTGCTCGTTTATATATATGGCGGACGTGTGACCGTAGCCGCCGTCCTCAACGAGGCGCTCCGCCTTCTTTACGGCGTCGTCGAAATCCTTCGCCTTGTACATTGCAAGCACCGGAGAAAGCTTCTCATGGGCAAACTCCTCGCTCATATCAACGCTGTCGACCTCGCCTATGATTATCTTCGTCTCCGCGGGAACCTTTACGTCGGCCAGAGCCGCGATGTCAGCCGCCTTCTGGCCCACGATGCCCGCGTTAAGCGCGCCGTTTATGATTATCGCCTTTCTTACCTTCGCCGCCTCGTCCTTCGTTAATATATGGCAGCCTCTTGCCTTGAACTCGCGCTTTACCTCCTCGTATACCTTGGGGAGAACGATGACCGACTGCTCGGACGCGCAGATCATGCCGTTGTCGAAGGTCTTCGAGTGGATAACGGAGTTTACAGCAAGCTTTATGTCCGCGCTGTCGTCTATAACGGCGGGCACGTTGCCCGCGCCTACGCCTATGGCGGGCTTGCCGCTTGAATATGCGGCCTTTACCATGCCGGGGCCGCCGGTCGCAAGTATTATGTCGGCGGACTTCATAACGATGTTCGAAAGCTCAACGGACGGAATGTCTATCCAGTCGATGATGCCCTCGGGAGCGCCTGCCGCAACCGCCGCCTCAAGAAGAAGCCTTGCCGTCTCCGCGGTGCAGCGTCTTGCCTTCGGATGGGGGCTTATTATGATGCCGTTTCGCGTCTTTAATGCGATGAGTATCTTGAATATCGCCGTGGAGGTGGGGTTGGTCGTCGGTATTATTGCCGCGATAACGCCCACGGGCTCGGCAATCTTTTTCATGCCGTATACCTTGTCCTCTTCTATTACGCCGCAGGTCTTTACGTTTCGGTACGCGTTATAGATATATTCGGAGGCGAAGTGGTTCTTTATCACCTTGTCCTCAACTACGCCCATCTTCGTCTCCTCTGCCGCCAGACGTGCAAGCGGTATGCGCGCCTTGTTAGCCGCGGTGGCTGCGGCCGCGAATATTCTGTCCGTCTCCTCCTGGGAGTATGTGGAGAATATCTTCTGCGCCTCTTTTACTCTTTTAATGGCCGCGTCCAGCTTTTCCTTGCTGTCTATTATCTCGCGGGGCTTTGAGTTCTTCTTTAACATTTTACACATCTCCTTCTTTATTTAAATAAATACTTTCATGATGATTACCGGGTTTCGTTTCGTTCCTCTATCTGCCTTGAAAGCACGGCCAGGGATATGGCCATATTTTCATGCTTTACTATGATGTCGGGCGGGGCGTTCAGGTGTACCGGAGCGAAGTTCCATACGGCTATTATGCCGTTTTCTATGAGTACGTCGAGCGTCCTCTGAGCCGCGGGGGCGGGCACCGTTATAATGCCTATCTTTATTCTGTGCTCGCGGCAGAACTCCGGCAGCTCCTCAATCGGGAGTATCTCCTTTGTGCCGTCGTATATCCCCGTTTTTCTTTTGTCCGCGTCGAACGCCGCAAGGATGTTGAAGCCGTAGTCCCCGAAGCCCTTGTATGAAAGGAGCGCCCTTCCGAGCCTCCCCGCGCCCACAAGCACGGCGTTCTTTTCGCTTCCGCATCCTATATATGCCTTTATGTCGCGTATAAGCTCGTTTTTGTTGTAGCCCACCTTGGGCTTTCCCTTTGAGCTTACGGCCGCGAGATCCTTTCTTACCTGTATCTCTATAAGTCCCAGCTCGTCGGCGATGGCCTTTGACGAGATGTTTTCCTTGCCGTTGTTCTGAACCGACTTTATAAGATCGAGATAAACCGCCATTCGCTGCAGCGTTTCGCGTGAAATGTTGTTTCGCATGACGCATCCCCTCTTTTCTTCTTTTTCTTCTTTCCCCTCTTTGTACTTAAAGTATAACCCGTCGGGCGCGTCCCGGGAAGAAACGAAAAATGCATATCGATATGCAAATATCGACATATCTTTAACAAACTTCATTCATGACTCCCCGCCCTCCATTGCCTCCCTGAGCTTTTCGACCGCCTTTTTCTCGATGCGCGAAACGTAGCTTCTCGATATGCCGAGGCGCTCGGCCGTCTCCGTCTGCGTAAGCGGGCGCGTGCCGTAAAGACCGTAGCGCGCTTTTATTATCCTTCGTTCCCGCACATTCAATACGCTGTTTATGCATTCAAGGGCGCGGGCGGTCTGTATTCTTTTCGCCACCTCGCCCGGTACGGTGTCCTCCGTCTTTAAAACGTCCATTATGGCAAGCGTGTTGCCCTCGGCGTCGCTTTCTATGGGCTCGTAGAGCGACACCTCCGCGGAAAGGCGCTTCGAGCTGCGAAGATACATAAGAATCTCGTTGTCTATGCAGCGCGAGGCGTATGTCGCGAAGCGGGAGCCCTTATCCGCGTTGAAGGTGTCCGCCGCCTTTATAAGGCCTATGGAGCCTATGGATATAAGGTCCTCGCTGTCGGAGCGGCGCGCGCTGTATTTTTTTACGATGTGCGCCACGAGCCTTAAGTTGTGCTCTATGAGCTTTTCGCGGGCGGCGCGGTCCCCCGCCTTCATGGCGGCGAAGCATTCCCGCTCCTCGGCGGCGGAAAGCGGGCGGGAGAACACGTTCTGACCCGTCACGAACAGGATAAGGCACCAGGCGTTGTAAAGGGCGGCTATGAGTATCTGAAAAGTGAGCATAATTACCTCCGGCGTCGAATTTCTTCTATATTTATATGCGCCGGCCGCAAAAAAATCCGTTTTTTCGACGGGGTTTTGC
>JAFOLN010000200.1 GCA_017419325.1 Clostridia bacterium | reverse complement strand
TCGCCGCCCGCGAAGGTCATCCCCCCGCCGTAAAGCTTCGTCATGTCCCGCTTTAAGTCGTAACCCCGTTTTTTTACGTCCCCATCGGAAAATAGCCCGCCTAAGTCCCCGTTTTTACACCTGTATACCTCGCCGCCGCATAAAACGAATGTGTTTTCATTCTGCATGATGTAATACATAACTCCATCACTTTGTATTCGTTTTATGATACCCTCGTCAAATGCCGAGGCCTCGCGGCGCGTTTTCTGTGCCGTCTCCTCAGACGTCTTTGGCGCCTTAAGCCCCAGCCTTGTTATGAATGCCTTAAGCTCAAGCTCCGACAGTATCCCGTAGAGCCTTTCGCCGTCATACTCCCGCGTCTTTGCGTCGTCGGGCGAAAAGCTTACGGGCACGTCCCGCTTTATGGTGCCGAGGGTGCGGCTTAAATACGCCGATTCGCGCCCCGCCGCAAGCTTGTTTCTGACGCCCGGCTTCTCCGAATCCGTCGCCCCCTCCTTATATATCTCGTCAAGGGAGCCGTACTTCTGCAAAAGCGCCGCCGCCGTCTTTTCGCCTATGCCCGCAACGCCCGGTATATTGTCGGACGCGTCGCCCCACAGCGCCTTTAAATCAATAAGCTGCGACACCTTAAGACCGTATGTCTTTTCCACCTCTTCGGGCGTATAGCGTGTAGTAAGCGTGCGCCCGCCCTTCGTCGTGATGAGAAGCACGTTCGTTTTCTCCGATACAAGCTGAAGGTCGTCGCGGTCGCCCGTCACTATATCGCATTCGTATCCGTTCTCCTCGCACATGCGCGAAACCGTACCTATAATGTCGTCCGCCTCAAAGCCCGCGCATTCAAGACACGGCACGTTCATGGCCGAAAGTATGTCCTTAACCGGCTCAAGCTGCGCCGCAAGCTCGTCCGGCATGCCCTTTCTTTTTATCTTATACCCCGAATACAGCTCGTTTCTGAACGTGCCCCCCGGCAGGTCAAAGGCCGCGCATACGCAGTCGGGCTTTTCGTCCTCAACGAATTTTAAGAATATATTGAAAAAACCGTACACGGCGTTCGTGGGCTGCCCCTTTGAATTTGTAAGCAGCTTTATGGCGTAGAACGCCCTGTTTATTATACTGTTGCCGTCAAATATCATGAGCTTCATAAGCATGCCCTCCGAAGTTGAACTTAATATAATATTTTATCATATTTTTTATGTAATGTACATTACTAAATAAACCCGTCCTAGTTACCTTTTGTATTGCTGATTGAAAACTCCGTTAATTTTACCAAATTCATGAGCAAACCTCCTTACATCTCAACCTGACACAGCTTTAACCTGCACGATAGTGGGTCGAGTCTTTTCCCATACCATCTATAGAAAAGAAAATATTATGAAGTTTGCGGGTGGTGAAACTTATGAGAACAATGTTCACGCAAGAATTAGCACTCTCCTCTTGACAGTGCTAAAAAACGGTGCTATAATCATAATCGAACAGAGGAATGAAGATCGAATAGATGACCTCCATCCCCCCTTGCTCAGGTAACAAACAAAATGATTGCAGTATCGAAGGAGGTATGACTTATGTTACCGAGTATTTTTGG
>JAFOLN010000199.1 GCA_017419325.1 Clostridia bacterium | reverse complement strand
GACTATCTCTATTTCGTCGGGCGACAGCGAAAAAAGGTGCATCGCCTCGATGAACTCAAGCCCCTTATTCATCATTGTAGCAGAGTCGACGGTTATTTTCGGTCCCATGCTCCAGTTGGGGTGCTTTAAAGCGTCCGATACCGTCACCCGCTCCATCTGCTCCTTCGTATACTCGCGGAACGGGCCGCCGGAGGCGGTAAGTATGACGCGGGACAGCTCGCCCCGCCGCCCCGATCTTAAGGACTGCCATATGGCGCTGTGCTCCGAATCCACGGGCAGTATTTTTACGCCCCGCTTCTTTGCCGCGTCCATGACGAGGCCGCCGCCCGCCACAAGCGTCTCCTTGTTTGCAAGCGCAACGTCGCATCCCGCCTCTGTTGCGGAAAGCGTAGGCATAAGCCCGACCATGCCGCCGAGGGCGTTTACCACCATATCGGGCGCGGCGTCCTTTATCATATCGCACATGCCGGAAACGCCCGCGTATATCTTATGCCGGCCTCCCAGGCGCGCTTTCATATCCTTCGCCGCGTCCTCGTCGCCCGCGCAGGCGAAAGGGATGCGCCGCTTCGTTATCTCTTTTTCCAAAACGTCCGTGCTTTTGTTTACGGCGGCTCCCACTATCTCGAAAGCGCCCGTGCTGTCCACCACGTCCAGCGCCTGACGGCCTATCGAGCCTGAAAGCCCCAGAATTATTATCCTTTTTTTATTCATATGCCACCGCCTTAACAGGATAACATTATATTATCGCCAAAAACGGCGAGTTTATTCATTATTTTATTAACTTTTTCAAAATAATAAAGAAAATTATAGCGGACGGTGACAATTTACCGTCCGCGCACTTTTATCACGTAAGTACCGTGAAATTATGTAAGAGCAGACTCATAAGCGGCGCAGTAAACAATACGCTGTCAAATCTGTCCAATACTCCTCCGTGTCCCGGCATTATATCGCCGTAATCCTTAACGCCGTACTGCCTCTTTATAACGGACGCCGCAAGGTCGCCTATCTCGGCGATGACCGCGCCCAGCGCGCCGAACAGCGCAAGCAGGAGATAGTTTGCCGTAAAGCCGAAAACGCGCTCCATGACGAGACCGAATATAACGAAGCTGAGTATGCCGCCCGCAAGGCCGCCTATGGCGCCCTCTATCGTCTTTTTCGGGCTTACTCTCGGCGCGAACTTATGCCTGCCGCAAATTCTTCCCACGAAGAACGCGCACGAATCGGTAATGAACGCCGCGAAGAACACAAGATATATAAGGTACTCGCCGTGCTCCAGCATTCTTACCTTTACTACCTGCGAAAAGAACACCGGAACGAAAATGGCTATCATGAACACCATTGCGATATGCTCGAACTTTATCTTCTCTCCGCCGCCGATTATGACTATGAGGAACAGCGCCGTAACCGTAAGAAGTATCAGCCCGAAGAACGAGCTTATGCCTGCGAACTGGAAGAACATTATGACTACGGCGCATATTGCTCCCACTACGGCCAGCGGCTTGTATTTTAATATTCCAATTGTTTTGTAAAGCTCATACATGGCCACCAGCGATATTACCACCATGCAGCCTTCCATCAGATAAAGATTGTTGGAAAACAGCACAACGAGCAGTATCACCAGCCCCACGGCGGCTGAAATCAACCTTTTACCCATAAACCCCTCCCGAACGGGCATAAAGACATCCCGAACCGCAAGACAGACGCGGTCCGGCTGCGTTTATATTTTTGCGGCCTTCCCATCAAAGGCCGCCGAACCTTCTGTTGCGCTTCATGTAATCGATGATAGCATTGTCAAGGTCGGCAGGCGAAAAGTCAGGCCACATTATATCGGAAAACCAAAGCTCGGAATATGCTCCCTGATATAAAAGGAAGTTAGACAGTCTCAGCTCTCCGCTGGGTCTTATTATAAGATCCGGATCGGGCATGCCGCCCGT
>JAFOLN010000198.1 GCA_017419325.1 Clostridia bacterium | reverse complement strand
TCCGTTTGGGACGTTACCTTTATATTGTTACGGTCCCCTTCGGTAATGTAAACCTTATGCCCCAGCGCCTCAACCGCCGAAGCGTCGTCGGTTATTGTAAGGCTTTTATGCTTTACGTTAAGAAGCGCGTCCTTAAGAAGCTTATATTCAAAAATCTGCGGCGTCTGTATAACGCGGAGCCTGTCGCGGTCCATGGTTTTTATGACCGCGCCGTCCGCGCCCAGTTCCTTTACGGTATCGAAGGGCACAACTCCCGGGACTGCCGCCCCGTGCTCCTTCGCGGCGGCTCAGGTCTCATGTATAATCCTCTGCGTGACGAACGGACGCGCGCCGTCGTGGACGGCCACATATTCGCACCTGTCCATAAGCTCAAGCACTCCGTGAAGCGAGGAATCGGAACGCGTTGCCCCGCCCGCCACGATGTTCGTAAGCTTGGATATGGAGTACTCCTTCGCCAGCTGCGAAATTACCGGAAAGTCCTCGCTTCTTGCGACGATGACTATTTCCGAAATATCGGGCGACTGCTCGAATGCGGCAAGCGTTATGGCCAGCATGGGCCTTTGACCTATCATAAGGAATTGCTTGCTCTTGCCGTCCTTTAGCCCCATTCTCGTGCTTGAGCCTGCCGCAAGTATCAGCGCGGCGCACCGCTTTTTCTTTGAAGCCGTATCCTTTTTTAAAAGCTTATCTTTAATACTCATAGGACAAACTCCCCCATGTTAAAACAAACGCGGCACAAACGCCGCGTTTTTTTATGTATTTTCAGATCACTTTCTTCCGACAATCGTATATATAATGTCCTCAAGCTCGGCCTGGGAAAGACCGAGGGAGATTATAAGCTCGGAAAACATTATCTGCTTTGCAAGGCTCAGTATCTTCTTTTCACCAGTGGAGAGCGGCTTTATGCTTTCGCGCAGAAGCAGCCCCTTTACGACGCTTATGATCTCATACAGATTTCCGGAGCGGATTTTATCCATATTGTCACGTGAGCGCTTTGTCCAGTTAGGTTCGTCGTCTACGGAGACGCTTGAAAAGATTTCTTTAAAATCATCGACACTGATATTATCCGTAACATATCTCAGCCCGCTGAGACAGTCCGCTTGAGTCGGGATCATGATCTTCAGATCGCCTATCGGCATTTTAAGAATATAGTACGATTGTGTTTTACCGAAAGCTTCGCGTTCTTCTATCGTTTCGACAATACCTGCTCCGTGCATTGGATATACTATTTTATCACCGACTTTGTACATGGTATTCTCCTTAATATATTATAGCATGAAGCTGTTGTCAACACTTTTATTATATAGCATGAGAAAAGTTTTGTCAAACGCAGAGGCTATGGCTATTTTAAACAAAATTTCATACTGCGAGATAAGAGAAAAACGCGGACTTAAAAATAAAAAGGGGCTGTATAAGCCCCTTTTTAAACGCTGTATTCGATATTATATACCTAACTTAGCCTTCATAGCCGCAAGCTCATCGTCAACGGAGGTATCCACCGATGCGTCCGCGTACTTAGCTGCAAGCGCGTCAACGTCGCTTACTGCGTCGAGCTCAGCCTTTGCGTTTGCGGTGTCGAGCATCTGCTCAGCCTTGCGCTCCATGCGCTCGAAGTCGCTTAAAGCGCCCTTAACGCCTGCTGCGGAGGTGCCTATCTTATTGATGGTCTCCTGCGTCTTGGCAACTGCTACGTTAGCCTTAACGGTATCGCGGCGAGCCTGAAGAGCGGCGATATCGGAGTTGAGCTTATTGTAAAGCTGACGCATTTTGTCTGCGTTCTCTTTAGCTGCTGCATAAGACTTCTGAAGAGATGCGGCGTTGCTTTCAAGCTGCTGCTTCTTGGAGATGAAAGACTTTGCATCGCCTTCGTTGCCTGCCTTTAAAGCTTTTTCGGCAAGATCCAGATACTTGGCAATGTTCTTGTCGTTTTCGTCTATAAGCCTTCTTGTACGGGTTTCTTCAGCGATAACGGTCGCCGTCTCGTTCTTGACCTCCTCGAGATTCTCGGTAGCTTCTCTTAAGTACTGGTCAATCATCTTTGCGGGGTCTTCCGCCTTGTCCAAAAGCGAATTGATGTTTGACGATATAATATCACCGAATCTTGATAAGATGCCCATAATGATCCTCCTTATGTTTTTTTGTTAAGTTGATTATATCACATATTTCCGAAAGCTTCAACTGATTTTAGAAAAAATGACGGCATTTTAATGCCGTCATTTTGCTTTTTTCAGCACATTTCATATATGCCGGCCGCACCCATGCCGCCGCCTATGCACATGGTGATAAGCGCGTATTTGCCGCCGTTTCTCTTAAGCTCGGAGAGAGCCTTGCAGGTAAGCACCGCGCCGGTAGCGCCGAGCGGATGACCCATGGCGATTGCGCCGCCGTTCGGGTTTACCTTGTCCTTGGGCATGCCAAGCTCATCCATTACCGGGATAGCCTGCGCCGCGAACGCCTCGTTTAATTCGATAACGTCCATATCCTCCATCTTGAGGCCGGTGATCTTGAATACCTTCGGTACTGCCGCTATGGGGCCGAGACCCATTACATGAGGCTCAACGCCGCCCGTTGCAAAGCCTAAGAACTTTGCTATCGGCTTAAGGCCAAGCTCGTCCGCCTTCTCTTTCGACATAAGCACAACAAAGCCCGCGCCGTCGGAAGTCTGGGAAGAAGTGCCCGCGGTAACCTTGCCGTCTGCCTTAAAGGGAGAAACGAGCGTTGCAAGCTTTTCAACGGTGGAGTTGGGGCGAATGCCCTCGTCCTTCGTTACGGTTATCTTGTTGCCTTCGTCGTCTATTGCCTCTATCGGGATTATCTCGCCGTCGAATTTTCCGGACTCCTGAGCCGCCGCAGCCTTCTTATGGCTGGCAACAGCCATCTCGTCCATAGCCTCGCGGGTCACGCCGTATTGTGCGGCAACATTCTCGGCCGTTATGCCCATGGGCATATATACGCCGGGGATATTCTCGGAAAGCCAGCTTTCAAAAACGTCCTTGCTGGTGGAGCCCGCCTTCATTGAAGGCATATAGGACATCATCTCAACGCCGCCGGCAACGATAACGTCGGCCTGGCCTGCGGCAATGGCGTTTGCACCTGTTGCTATCGCCTGAAGACCCGATGAACAGAAACGGTTTATCGTCTGTGCCGTAACGCTTACGGGGAGACCTGCGCGAAGAGAAACGAGACGTGCGATGTTGTTGCCCTGGAAATCCTGCGGACGCGCGCAGCCGACTACAACATCATCAATCATAGCGGGGTCAAGCGCCGGGATTTTTGCGAGAACGCCCTTTAATACCTGAGCACCCAAATCAACCGGATGAAGATTCTTTAAGGAACCCTTATATGCCCTGCCTACCGGAGCACGACCGTA
>JAFOLN010000197.1 GCA_017419325.1 Clostridia bacterium | reverse complement strand
GAGGTAAAGGGAAAGCCCGTGTCATTCAGTTAAAAGCAGTAAAGCCGGGGCGGCTGCCCCGGCTTTTTTCATGCGGGAATGAGGTTTTGACGCATTTATTTTAAAAAATGCTTATTTGACCAATTCGGTATTCGCGAAGACCTGTGTAATCTCGCCCGTTTCGCCGTTGTAGGCGAGCGTCACCACCATGCCGGAGGTTATGCGTCCCGAGCCGTCAACGGATGCGGGAACGAGGTCCGAAAGAGTGCCCGCCGTTGTTTTCGCCTGGTTCGTCGAATGCGGCTCCGTGAGTATTACGGCCGCGTCCGCTGAAAGACGGAACACGCTGCCCGCGCCCGCGTCATACTCCGCGAATATGCCCGGGACCTCGGCTTCGCTCCAGAAGTCCGCGCCGCTTTTCGGCTTGCCGGAGACGTTCACGTATGCGCCGGTGAGGGGGCGAAGCGTAATCGTGCCGTCCGTTTGGCCGACGCTCTCCACCATGAACGCCGACAGGTATTCAACACCCGCGCCGCCGGGGGTCGTCGTCATGGAGTCGGCGGTGAGCGCGTGCATATTCTTGATCGTGCCGTCCTCTGACACGTCGAACGTAATCATTCCTGCCTTTCTGCCCATCTGCGTCATCCAGTCGTCGGCCGTGAAAATGTCGTCCTCGGCAACTATACTGTCGATATCGCCGGTGCGGCTTTTAAGCACCGCCGAACCGTTGCCGCCATAGGCGATGGTGTACTCATAGTAATCGGAGTAGCGCGCTATTGCTTTAAGATAACCGATATTGCCTGCCGAACCGGTATTCTGAGCCTCTTTCCAGTCGTAGACCGTCATCATGACTCCTACGGTGCCGTCGGCGTTCAGCGTACAGCCCGTTATTGCGGCGCGCTCGCCCGTAAGACGGGGATAGATGCCCTTGAATACTCTCACCGTGTCGCCCGCCATGTTCGAGGCGAATACGAGGGTATCTTCGGTAAACCTGTATTTGTTTATAAGCGTTTTTGTAACGCCGTTGTAATAAGAGGAGTAGTCCTTTGACGTATCGACAAATTCGGGGGCACCTGCGTGAATATTAAGCGAAACGATATTTCCCGCTTTGTCGGTCTCGTATCCGCAGAGCGCGAAAGATGCGCCGCTTTCGGCCTTGGCCGCGTTCAACGAAGAAGCGAAGCTTTCATATGTGAGTCCCGCCGCCGCGTTTTCCGTTACGTTATATGCCGCGGGGTACCCGGAGTCGTTGAATGCCGAAAGCTTAAAGCTGCCGTCCGTGCCGCCCTCTGCGCCCGTGACGATAATGAAGCCGCTTTCAGCTGTTTCCGGCTCGGAGGATGACCCGCCCTTCGGTATTACGGTAACGAGCGCCTTCGCGTATTTGCCGTCTTTCAGGTGATATCCCAAAATATCGACATTTTTGGTGCCTTCAATCTGCGGATAGCTGCCGAACAGTACGGTAGTCTCGCCCGTTCCAGCTTTTACCACAAAAACGACTGAGTCTTCTTCAAGGCAGTATTTTTTATTGAAAAGCCGCGATCCGGGGTCATAGTAGGTCTCATATGCGCCGGATGTGTTCACCGCCTCTTTTATATTGCCGTATACGTTCATTGAGGTTATTCTTCTTTCGCTGTCCTTCTCGTATTCGCAAAGCAGGCATCGCTTACCATTTATGATCGGAGCGGATTCAACAGCCTCTTTTACGTTTTCATATGTGAGCGCACGCGAAGCGGTTTTTGTTTCGCCGTCACCTGCAAAGTACTCAGTTAATCCCGCGTCGCTGTTGTATTTTACCGTCATGACAACAGGGGAACCGTTTTTGCTTTTTG
>JAFOLN010000196.1 GCA_017419325.1 Clostridia bacterium | reverse complement strand
AGCGGCTTCCCGTGGGCATACGCCGCGCCCTTCGCAAAGTTCACGCCCACAAGGAGCGCCCCTATAAGCCCCGGCGCGTATGTCACGGCCACCGCGTCCACGTCGGCCATCGACGCGCCCGCTTCCTTTAGCGCCTCCCGCGCCACATACGAAATGTTCTCAACGTGCCGCCGCGAGGCAATCTCCGGCACAACGCCGCCGTACTTCGTATGCTCCGCTATCTGTGTATTTACAATATTCGACAGAACCTCCCGCCCGTCCTTTACGACCGCCGCCGCGGTCTCGTCGCACGAGCTCTCTATGGCAAGTATGTTCACTTATTATTCTCCTTTTTTATTTTAACTCGCGCCTCATTATAACCGCGTCCTCCACGGGGTCGCGGTAATAGGCGCGCCGCACCGAAATCTCAAGAAACCCCGCGCCGCGGTAAAGCTCCCGCGCCGCGTCCGAGCCGCGTCTTACCTCAAGCAGTACCTCCGAGGCTCCCGCCAGTGAAAGCCGCTCTGTCATGGCCGAAACGAGGGCGCGCCCCATCCCCCGCCGCCTGAAGGCGGGCAGCACCGCCACATTCGTTATATCCGCCGTATCGGCAATGAGCGACGCGCCGACAAAGCCCGCCGCCTCGCCGTGTGCCTCGGCCATAAGATAATGGGTATACGGCTTTTTTATATCCTCCGCCATCATTTCACGGCTCCACGGATTTTTTATGCACTCTTTTTCTATAAAGGACAGCGCGTCCGAGTCCCGCGCCCCGGCCTCTCTTATAATAAAGTCTATTTTAAAGCCCTCCCAAAATGTTCAAAAGCCCCGCGTATATCTCGTCGGCGCACGTCTGATATTCGTCGAGATCGCCGCCGAAGGGGTCGGTTATGTCACGCTCCGCAAGCGGGCGCACCTTCCCGGAAAATCCGGGGAACATCCGCTTTACCATGGCCGCCTGGGAGCGGGTCATGGTGTAAACGGCGTCCGCCGCCGAAAGCATGCCGTCCGTAAGCATGCGGGAGGTGTGGGACGTAAGGTCTATGTTCTTTTTCGCCATCGTCATGATGGAGTTGTAGCTTGCCCCGCTGGAAAACGATACGCTCGTGCCCGCGGAGGACACCTCCACGCCCTTTATGCCCTTCTCCTTTAAAAGCTCTATCATCATGACCTCCGCCATGGGGCTCCGGCACGTATTGCCGGTACATACGAACAGTATATTCATGTTTTTCTCCTTTATAAACAATAGAGTTATCTCCTGCTTTAACAAAATTCTATCCCAAAACCGGGGTTTCTGATAAACACGCTCCGCCTTGTATCGCAAGCCCAAGCATTTTGGATGCTTTTCTTAAAAAAAAGCATCACTTCGCCTCATACCACGATGCCCCATGGCTTACGCTCACCTTGAGCGGCACCCCGATATCGCACACGTTCTCCATCTCTCTTACGAGTATCTCGCCTGCGCGGGAAAGCTCCTCCTTCTTCGCAAGAAGCACAAGCTCGTCGTGAATCTGAAGCACTATCTTCGTCTCAAGCCCCTCGGCCCTGAGCGCCCGGTGCACATTCACCATGGCCATCTTTATTATGTCGGCCGCCGTGCCCTGTATGGGCGTATTCAAGGCCACGCGCTCGCCGAAGGAGCGCACGTTCTTATTCGAGCTTTTAAGCTCGTCGATATAGCGCACCCGCCCGAACTTCGTTTTAACGTATCCGTCAGCCTTCGCCCGCTCCACAACGCCGTCAAGATAAGCGCGCACGCCGCCGAAGGTCTTGAAGTAGCTCTCTATATACTCCTTCGCCCGCTTCACACTGACGCCGATATTCCCCGCAAGCGTAAACGCCGATATGCCGTATACTATGCCGAAATTTACGGCCTTCGCCCCCGAGCGCATCTCGGGCGTCACATCCTCGGGGCTGACTCCCCATACCTGCGCGGCCGTGGCCGTGTGTATGTCGCCGCCCTCGCGGAATATGCGGGTCATCACCTCGTCGCCCGACATCCCGGCAAGCACGCGAAGCTCTATCTGCGAATAGTCCGCCGACAGATACTCATACCCCTCGCGTTCGCATACGAAGGCCTTTCTTATGCGCCGCCCCTCCGGCAGGCGAATGGGTATATTCTGAAGGTTCGGCTCCGTTGACGACAGCCGCCCCGTATGGGTCAGCGCCTGATTGAAGCAGGTGTGAAGATAGCCGTCCCCGCCGCGCACCTTTTTAAGCCCCTCGATATACGTGGAGCTTAATTTCGTCTTCTGACGGTACTCAAGTATCCTGCCGATTATGGGATAATACGGCGCAAGCTTTTCGAGCGTCTCCGCGTCGGTGGAATAGCCCGTCTTCGTCTTCTTCCCCGCGGGCAGCCCCAGCTTCTCAAAGAGCACAACGCCAAGCTGCTTCGGCGAGCCTATGTTGAACTCCTCGCCCGCCATATCGTAAATCTCCGCCTTCGTGCGCTCTATGGCCTCCGAAAGCTCACGGCCTATCTCATCGAGCACCGCCTCGTCTATATACATGCCCTCCCGCTCCATCTCAAAGAGCACGACGGAAAGGGGCATCTCAATGTCGTAAAACAGCATGTGCTGACCGTTCGCCTCAATATGAGCGCACATCTTTTCGTAAAGCGCGGGCATATTTGAAAGCGCCTCGCAGGCGTCGCCCTCGTTTTCGTATATGTCGCCCATGGGCGATACGGCGCCGCCCAGAAACCGCCCCGCCGCGCGGAAGAACCCGCCCGAGGGCAGCGCGGGATCGCAAACGTAGGCCGCGAGCATAAAGTCAAAATCGCCGCCCGCGAAGGTCATCCCCCCGCCGTAAAGCTTCGTCATATCCCGCTTTAAGTCGTAGCCCCGTTTTTTTACGTCCCCATCGGAAAATAGCCCGCCTAAGTCCCCGTTTTTACACCTGTATACCTCGCCGCCGCATAAAACGAATGTGTTTTCATCCTGCATGATGTAATACATAACGCCATCACTTTGTATTCGTTTTATGATACCCTCGTCAAACGCCGAGGCTTCGCGGCGCGTCCTCTCCGAAGTCTCCTCAGACGTCTTTGGCGCCTTAAGCCCCAGCCTTGTTATGAATGCCTTAAGCTCAAGCTCCGACAGTATCCCGT
>JAFOLN010000195.1 GCA_017419325.1 Clostridia bacterium | reverse complement strand
TGACGAAGGACGAATGCGAGCGGTGCGTTCTGGATGCACTTAAGGCAGGCTACCGAAGCCTTGACACGGCACAGAGCTACTTCAACGAGGAGGAAGTGGGCTCGGCTGTTAAAAAATCCGGAGTAAAAAGAGAGGACATTTTTCTTACCACGAAGGTCTGGGTGGAGCATTACGGCTACGAGGCGTGCAGAAGGTCGGTGGAGGAGTCCTTAAAGAAGCTGGGGACAGACTATATAGACCTTATGTTGCTCCATCAGCCGTTCTCCGATTATTACGGCGCGTGGCGGGCGCTCGAGGATATGTATGAGGAGGGTGTGCTCCGCGCCATAGGAGTCTCGAACTTCTACCCGGACAGGCTTGTGGACATAGCCTCCTTTGCCCGCATACGCCCCATGGTGAACCAGGTAGAGACGCATCCTCACAACCAGCAGACGGAGGCGCATAAATGGATGGAGAAGTACGGCGTGCTCCATGAGGCGTGGGCGCCCTTCGGCGAGGGAAGAAACGGCCTTTTCGACGCCCCCGTGCTTTCGGCAATCGGCGCGAAGTACAAAAAGACCACCGCGCAGGTCATCCTGCGCTGGCACCTCCAGCGCGGCATAATCGTCATACCCAAATCGACGCATTACGAGCGCATGGTCGAGAATTTCAACGTGTTCGACTTTACGCTGAGCGCGGAGGATATGGCGAACATCGCCACCCTCGACAAAAACGAGTCATCCTTCTTCTCCCATTACGACCCGAACATGGTGGAATGGTTCGCGAAGATGGTGGAGGAGAGAAAGCACAACAACAGAAGCGAAAAGGAAACGAAGAACTGGTAAAGGAGGGCTTATCGTGAAAAAGCTTATAGCGGCGCTCATCGCGGCGGGACTTATGGCGGTGGCTCTGGCGGGCTGCGCGGGAGCTTCGGAAAGCGGAGGCGAAACGGGCGGCGCGGAGGCTTACGCCGATGCGCTCGTAATATCGGAGCAGGGATACTTTTCCGCGGGCGGCACGGTGACGGAGCCTGTGGAGGGCGTATATGACGAGACGACGAACTGGCAGGATCCCACCCGCGCAGGCAACACCATGCACGTGGACCACGCCAATGTATTTTATCAGATACCCGCAAACGACAACAAAAACCCAATAGTATACCTCCACGGCGCGGGACAGTCGCGCATGGGATGGATGACTACGCCCGACGGGCGCGAGGGCTGGTCGGAGATATTCTTAAAGAACGGCCACAGCGCGTTCTTGGTGGATCAGCCGAGACGCGGCGAAGCGGGACAGGTGTCCGAGGGCCCCGTTGACACGCTGGCGGGCGACCAGGCCTGGTACACCCATTTCAGGATAGGCCGCATCGCGCCCGAAAGATACGAGGGCTCGCAGTTCCCCGAGGGAGACGCGGCGCAGGATCAGTTCTTTCGTCAGATGACGCCCAATACGGGCGAATACGACCAGGCGGTCATCGTGGCTGCCATGAACGAGGTCATCCGTATGACGTATGAAAAGACGGGTCATAAGGTGATACTTATGACCCATTCCCAGGGCGGCCTTGTGGGCTGGGACGTGGACCTTCAGTACGTTTCGGCCATAATAGCCATTGAGCCGGGATATGCGCCGAGCGAGATGATGTCCCCCGGAACATACGCAAAGTTCATGGAAGCGGACGAAAAAATACCGATAATCTTCTATTACGGCGACTACATCGACAACGGCCCGGAGGATATTGCGTCAACGCAGTTCTGGCAGTGGTCGCGTCAGTCCTGCATCGACTTTGCCGAGGCATATAACGCGGCGGGAGGCGACGTGACGGTTATAAACCTGCCCGACGAGGGCATGACGGGAAACAGCCATTTCCTTTTCCAGGAGCAAAACAACGCCGATATAGCCGCGCACATAGAAGCATGGCTGGGCGAGCGCGGGCTTAACTGACGGCAAACGATAAAAGGAAGGTAAATATATGAAACGGATACTCGGCATTCTTCTTGTAACGGCGATACTTATAATGGCCTGCGCCTGCACCGTGATGGGCGAGGGCGAAACGAAAGACGCAAAAGAGACGGGAACGTATGCGGATGTGGCCGCAGACGCATGGTACGCGGACGCGGTGAAGACCCTTTCCGAGAGCGGTATAATGAACGGCACGGGCGGCGGCAGATTTTCGCCCGGGGGCACGTTCACCCGTGCGCAGCTTGTGACGGTGCTCTACCGCATGGCGGGCGAGCCTGATGCGGCCGCGGACGGCGGGGGCGCGTTTATGGACGTGGCCGACGGTCAGTGGTACTCCGACGCGGTATCCTGGGCGGCAGCCGAGGGCGTTGTTTCGGGCTACGGGAACGGGCTTTTCGGCACAAACGACCCCGTGACGCAGGAGCAGATGGCGGTCATGCTCTACAGAAGGGCAGGCGAACCGAATACGGAGACCGCTGCAGACGACGCGTCCGATTGGGCGCGGGCGGCCGTGGGATGGGCGCGCCAAAACGGCATAGCCGCAGGACAGGAGCTTGACTTTTCGCCCGGGGAAGCGGCATCGCGCGCACAGGTGGCCGTTATGACGGCGCGCTTTATGGCGCTTGAAGCCGCGGATCCGCAGGAAAGCGGGAACGGCGGGACCGAAGCCGGTTCGGATAATGCAAACGATGTGCTCATAATATATTTCAGCGCGGCCAATACGAAGGACATTGACGCGGTGACCGCCGCAACGCCCCTTATCGACAGCATGGGCGCAACGGAATGGATGGCAAACGAGATACATAAAAAGACGGGCGGCGACATTGTAAAGATAGTTCCCTCCGTGGATTATCCCCTGGCATACAACGACCTTGCCGACTACGCAAAGGATGAAACGGACAAGAACGCAAGACCTGCCTTCGAGGCGCTTTCCATCGACCCTTCGTCGTATAAGACCGTATATATTGGCTACCCCGTATGGTGGTACACGCTTCCCATGGTCATGGAGACGTTCTTTGACACATACGACATGACGGGCGTGACCATAGTGCCCTTCAATACCCATGAGGGAAGCCGTGACGGAGGCACATACGACCTTATTTCGCAGCGCGAACCGGGCGCGGAGGTGCTTGAAGGCCTTCCCATACGCGGCGGCGACACGGGTTCCGGGAAAGCAGCGTCGCAGATAAGCGAGTGGATCGAGGGGCTGCCTTTAAAATGACCGGCTCCGTACCGGGGGAGATAACGCCGGGCACAAAGACGGCGCTGGGCTTTGTAAACGACAATACGCTCCGCCTGCCCGGGTACGGAGACATACATTTTTCAATTTATATCCCGAAAAGCTATGACGGCTCGGAGGCCTGCGCGCTTTTTGTGACCCTACCGGGATATGAGGGGCTGTACTTTCAGGGCGCGGGCGCGAATGTGGCCGAGGACTTCGGCCCCGAGGCCGTAAAATACAACGACAGGATGATAATATTATCCCCGCAGCTTAATGACTGGGGCGAGACCTCCGCGAGGGAGACCGTGGCCCTTACGGAGTATTTCATCGCGCATTACAGCATCGACCCCGATAAGGTATACCTTCACGGCTACTCCAGCGGCGGAGAAACGGGGTCGATTGTTATGGCGCTAAGACCGGAGCTTTATACGGCATACCTTATGACAAGCTCCAAATGGGATGGAGACATTTCGGCGCTGACCCGGGCGAAAACGCCCGTTTATCTTGCGGTGGGCGAGGACGACAGCTATTACGGCTCGTCTCCAATGAAGAAGGCTTACGAGGATATCGCGGCGGCCTACCGCGGGGCGGGGCTTACGGAGGAAGAGACAGAAAGGCTCGTTGTGCTCGACGTAAAGGATCAGGCTTACTTTACGGCTGCGGGGT
>JAFOLN010000194.1 GCA_017419325.1 Clostridia bacterium | reverse complement strand
GGCGCGAATGAGCGCAAACGCGGGAGGGCATCCGCTTCCCTCGCCAAGGCGCATGTCAAGGTCGAACAGGGGCCTTATGCCCAAAGCCTTCGCCGCATATGCGTATCCGCGCTCGGCGGAGGCGTGGCTCGGTATGAGATAGTCCCTTACGCGCCCGCTTATATTCACGGCGCACAGAGCGGCCACTATGGAGATAAAGCCGTCTATAACGGCGGGTCTCCCCGAATACGCCGCGCCGAGGAACGCGCCGCACATCGCCGCTATGTCGAACCCGCCCACCTTTGAGAGTACGTCTATAACGTCGCCCGCGTTCGGGCGGTTTACGCGTATGGCTTCCCTAATCACGTCAATCTTTCTTTTTAGTGCCTCGTCGGTAAGGCCGCCGCCCCGCGAGGTCACCTCTACCGCGTCAAGTCCAAGAAGCACGGACAGCACTGCAGATGAAGTCGTCGTGTTTCCTATGCCCATCTCGCCTATGCCTATGGCGTCGGCCCGCGCTTTTTCTGAAAGCTCAAATCCCGTGAGCACGGCCCGAAGGGCCTCGTCCCGCGTCATGGCGGGGCCGGAGGTTATGTCCCGCGTGCCGTATGCTATCTTTTTATTTATGACCGCCGGCTCTAAAACGTCGCCGTCTATGCCCACATCGCAGACCGTTACGTCACAGCCGAAGGAACGCGCCAAAACGGCGGCTCCCGTTTTTCCCCGCGCAACGTTTACCGCCTGCTTTAATGTAACGCTCTGCGGCGCGCTTGCAACGCCCCGCGACACAACGCCGTTGTCTGCGGCAAAGACCAATAGAAGCGCGGAGTTTATCTCATTGTTTACCCGCCCCGTTATGCCCGCCGTCTGTATTGAAAGCTCCTCAAGCCGTCCGAGGCTTCCGGGCGGTTTTGCAAGCCTGTCCTGCCGCGCCCCAGCCGCCTCCATCGCCTTACGGTCGAGAGGTTTCACCGAGGCCGCTATATCTTTTAACCTTTTCTCCATAAAAGGATCTCCCTCAGAATTCGACGCCCCGTCTTGCCGGAATGCCGCAGTCGAACGGGTGCTTTATCTTTCTCATCTCTGTTATGTAATCCGAAAGCGAAAGAAGCTTCCGTGACGGATTGCGTCCCGTAAGCACCATCTCAAGCCCGGGCGGCTTCTCCTTTATAAACCCGCAAAGCATCTCCTCCGGCACGAGCCGATTATTGCACGCGGATATCACCTCGTCCAAAACGAGCATATCCGCGCCCGCGGCCGCCTTTTTCATAACGCTAAGAAGGAGCTTTGTATAATCTTCGGCCGCCGCCTCTTTCTCTTTCGGGCTCATATTCCTGTAAAAGCCGTAATTCGTCCCGACGAACTCCACATCTATATTGTCGAAGCGTCCAAGCGCCTTTATTTCCGACGAAGTGCCGTCCTTTTGAAACTGTGCGAACACCACGCGCATGCCGGCGCCCGCCGCACGAATGGCAAGTCCCGCGGCGGCCGTCGTTTTTCCCTTGCCGTCGCCGCAGTAAATATGAACGAGTCCCGCCATATTTACACCTCCCTGTTAAGTATGCGGTAAATAAGCTCCATATCAAGGCTTTCTCTCACCGTCTGCGCGAGTATGTCGTACTGACGCTCCCTGTAACCGGTCGCGTCGTAAGTTTTAATCATATTGGGGTCTATCCCCTTTTTTCGGCACAGCGCAGATATTATCGTCTCACTTACGCGGGGAGAGTCGAATATGCCGTGTATATACGTGCCGTATACATTGCCGCCGCCCGTTATCGCGGGGAGGCCTTCGCCGCTTTGACCCATGTGTATCTCATAGCCCTCGTATGAAAGGCCGCAAAGCTGGGCGAATATGCCGTCAAGCTCGCCGAAGACGCCCCTCGTCTGCGTCTGTATCTTTTCATTGTGAAACACGGTGTCTATCGTAAGCAGCTCCATGCCGCGCACACAGCGCCCTTCCTCGCTTTCCGCGCCGTGGGGGTCACTTATGCTTCTTCCCATCATCTGATAGCCGCCGCATATGCCGAATACGGGTACGCCCCGGGAGGCCGCCCGCTTCACGGCCGCCTCAAGACCGCGCTTTCGCATCCATTTTAAATCCTCGAGTGTGCTCTTCGTGCCGGGTATTATCACCATGTCCGCGCCCTCAAGGTCACGGGCGCGCGAAACGTACCGAAGAGACACGTTTTCAAAGCGCTCGAAGGGCGAAAAATCGGTAAAATTCGATATGCGGGGCAGGCGCACAACGGCTATGTCTATAAGCCGTCTTTCCGAGCCGGAAAAACGTTCTGTTAAGCTGTCTTCGTCGTCAATGTCTATATTCATATACGGTATGACGCCCGCGACGGGCACGCCGCAGAGTTTTTTAAGCATTTCGAGCCCCGGCTCAAGTATGGCGCGATCCCCTCTGAATTTGTTTATGACCGTCGCCTTAACGCGGGCGCGTTCGTCTGCGGAGAGAAGCGCCACGGTGCCGTAAAGCTGGGCAAAAACGCCGCCGCGGTCGATGTCGCCCGCAAGCAGCACGGGCGCGTCCACCATGCGCGCAAGGCCCATGTTTACGATGTCGTCACGGTTTAAGTTTATCTCGGCGGGACTTCCCGCGCCTTCGATTACTATAACGTCGTATTCCCGCGCGAGGCTGTTATACGCCTCCATGATATCGGGAATGAACTCACGTTTTCTTTTAAAATACTCCGCCGCCCGCATATTTCCTGTGACTCGCCCCCCCACTATGACCTGACTTCCCATGTCCGTCGTGGGCTTTAAAAGTATGGGGTTCATCCTCACGTCGGGCTCGATGCCCGCCGCCTGCGCCTGCACTGCCTGCGCCCTCCCCATCTCGCCGCCGTCCGAGGCAACAAATGAATTAAGCGACATGTTCTGACTTTTAAACGGCGCGGCTTTAAGGCCGTCCTGCATAAATATTCTGCAAAGCGCCGCCGCGATGAGGCTTTTTCCCGCGTTCGACATGGTGCCCTGTATCATTATGTTCTTAGCCATGGCCGTTCTCCTTTAAAACCTCCCGAATCGCGCATATAAGCGCCTCGTTTTCCTGATGCGTCCTTACTGATATCCTGTACCAGCCCTCGCCGAGACCGAAAAAGCCGCTGCAGTCTCTTATTGCGATGCCGCGCCGTCTGAGGCTCGCATGAAGCCCGGTCTTCCCATAAAAAAGAAGAAAGTTCGTGTCCGACGGGCATACGTAAAACCGAAGCCCCTCAAGTCTTTTTTTGAGCCATGCCCGTTCGGTTTTTATAAGACGGCGCGTTTTTTCAAGAAATTCGCCCTCACGAAGCGCGGCTGCTCCCGCCTCCTGCGCAACTGTCGACACGTTCCACGGGTGCGTCTCATAAGACATTTTTGATAAAAGCTTGCTGTCGCTTGTAATAGCGTAGCCCAGACGCAGTCCCGCCATGCCGAAATTCTTTGTGAATGCCTTTAAAACAAACAGATTCGGGTATTCGGAAGCGTATTCCGCGAAGCTTCGCCCCGAGTCGGTCATATCAAGGAAGCACTCGTCCAAAAAAAGCGCGGCTCCGAGGCTTTTTGTAAGCTTAAGTATTTCTTTTATAAGCCCCTCATCCGAAAGTCGTCCCGTGGGATTATTCGGGCGGCATAAAAACACCGCGTCGGGGCGTTTTTCTCTTACGAAGTCCAAAAACCCCGCATCGAGCGCAAAATCGTTCTCCCTTGAAAGAACGTATCTGAAAACGGCGCACCCCTCCCGCATAAGCGCCCGCTCGTATTCGGAAAACGTCGGCGCGGGCATAACGGCGGTTCGCGGTGACAGCGCGCTGCAGTACGCGTAAATGAGCTCCGATGCGCCGTTTCCGCATATTATGTGATCCTCGGACGCCTTCTCATATTCGGCCAGCGCCGCACGAAGGGCTCGGCAGTATGGGTCTGGGTAAAGGTGGATCCGCTGTGACGCGAGGCGCACGGCCTCAATAACGCTTTCGGGCGCGCCCAGCGGGTTTACGTTCGAGGAAAAGTCGAGCCGTATGCCGCCCCCGTATATGTCGCCCCCGTGGGGATTGTCTGTCTTATAGAGCATTTTCTTCTCCCTTACAAGATAATTATAAGCTTTATCGCCGCGAACACCAAAAACGAAATTGCCGCCGTGACGTAAAGAATGCGGCAGGCGCGCCGTATGTCCTCGCTTTCAACGTCTCTTTTCGCGTCACCTATGAACGGCTTTTCATGGAGCACGCCGTGATACCACGCGTCCCCCGCAAGACGAATGCCCAAAAGCCCGGCGCATACGGATTCCGTCTGCGCTGAATTGGGGCTTTTGTGGTTATATCGGTCCCTAAGAAATATTCGCGCCCCGCCTTTTACGTCAAGACCCAGAATTGCGCCCGCGGCCAGCATAAGCACCGCGGAAATGCGGGCGGGGATGAAGTTTAAAACATCGTCGGCCTTAGCCGAAAACATCCCTATATTCTTAAACGGCGGGTCTGTATAGCCGAGCATTGAGTCCATCGTATTCGCAGCCTTATAGAAAAAGCCCAGAGGCGCGCCGCCAAGCATGAGAAAGAACATGGGCGCGACAGCTCCGTCCGACGTATTCTCCGCCACAGTTTCAACCGCCGCGCGGGCTATCCCGGCCTCGTCCAGCCTGTCGGTGTCGCGTCCCACTATCATGGATACGTTATATCTTGCCCCCTCTACGTCGCCCGAGGACAGCGCGCTGTATACCTTCATGCTCTCGTCTTTAAGCGACTTTACGGCAATAATCTGCCAGCACATGAAGCTTTCTACGGCAAATCTGAGCCACGGATTTATCCTCATACATATCATAAGAATTATAAGCGGCAGGGCAGCTGACACTGCGGCGGTAATTATCCATATAAAGACGCCCGCCGCCCTCTCGCCCGCCGCAGTCTTTGGTAATGCGCGAAGAAACGCGCCGCGAAGCGCATCTATAAGCTTTCCCATAAGTATTACCGGATGGGGAAAGCCGTGGGGGTCGCCTGCGACAAGGTCTATTAAAAAGCCCGCGGCAAAAGCGGCAAGCGACCAAATCATAAGGCTTCCTCCGTCTGCATCGTGAATATGTATATCGGGTTCTCGGAGCGCATAAGCGTATGCTCTCCCGCTCTTTTTCCACGCGCCGCGGTTATGAGCACCGTTTCCGCAGTCGTAAAGCCGTATTTTTTCATGATTTCGCCCATCTGCGCCGCCGTTTCGAGAGAAACGGCAGTGGAAACGATGCGAACGCGGGGATTCTTCTTTAAAAGCATATCGAATATATCGGAAAGTCTTCCCTCGCTGCCTCCTATAAAGGCGTGGGTCGGCACGGGGAGCCCTTCACACGCTTTTGGAGCCTCCCCCCTTATAACGGTAAGGTTTTTTGTGCCGAAGCGTTCGCTGTTCTTTTCTATAAGGAACGCCGCGTCCTCCCGCTTCTCTATTGCGTATACGTGCCCGTCCTCCATAATGCGGGCAGCCTCAACGGATACGGAGCCTGTGCCCGCGCCTATATCCCAAAGCACGCTGTCGGATGACAGTTCAAGCTTTGAAAGGCACACAGCGCGAACCTCGCTTTTTGTCATGGGTACGATTTTCCCGTCGGCGTCTCCCCGAAGGAAATCCAAGTCGGGCAGTCCGTATGAAACGCGCTTTCCGGCGCGGTCGTTTTCTATAAGCGCCGCACACAGCGGGTCATACGCGCCGTTTTTAAGCTCCTCGGCCGTGCCCTTGGTGAGTCTTTCGTCGTCGTATCCGAGCCGTTCGCCGATGCTCACGCGGACATATCCAAGTCCCGCCCGGGAAAGTCTTTCACACACTGCCTGCGCCGTATTTTCGCCGCCGAGAAGCACAAAAGTGCGGCGGTTTTCTCTTACTTTTTTCACTACATCAGCGCTTCTTCCGTGGAGGCTTACAGTGACCGCGTCGTCATATGACGTTCCCAGCGCGGCACAGAGATACGAAATGCTGCTTATGCCCGCTGTAACCTTTACGTCGCAAAACGACAGCTTCGATACAAGCTTCTTTGCGCCGCTGTAAAATCCGGCGTCGCCCGACATTACCGCCGCGAATCGGCTGTATTCGCCGTGACTCGAAATGAACGCGGCTATGTCATCTGCCGATACCGCCTCATGGCATGGCTTTCCGGCAAAAGCCGCGGCGCGTATAAGCCGCTTCGCGCCGACAATGCACTCCGCGTCCGAAAGGGCGCGCATCGCCTCGCCCGTAAGCGTTTTGCGGCTTCCCATGCCCATGCCTACGATGGATACGTGAGGCCTGCTTTTCACCCCCGTGCGTGACGAAATAAGGCTCACGGCTTCCGAAAGCGTAAGCCCCTCCCCGTCCTTCGGGCGTCCTATTACAACAAGGCGCGCGCCCTTATCCTTTGCCGCCTCAAGCTTTTCATAAAAGCCGCCCGCGCTTCCTCCG
>JAFOLN010000193.1 GCA_017419325.1 Clostridia bacterium | reverse complement strand
ACTTTGACGGGGCCGACCTGCTCATCGCCGCAGACTGCACGGCATACGCCTACGGCGGCTTCCACGAGAAATTCATAAAGGGGCGCGTGACGCTTGTGGGCTGTCCGAAGCTGGACGGCGTTGATTACAGCGAAAAGCTTTCCGAGATAATAAAGAATAACGACATAAAGAGCATCACTCTTGTGCGAATGGAGGTGCCCTGCTGCGGCGGGCTCAGGCTCGCCCTTGAGAAGGCGCTTAGGGAGAGCGGGAAGGTAATACCGTGGCGCGTGGTCGTTATATCGACAGACGGACGGATCCTGTCGGAGTGACGGCGGCGGGCGGCCGTATTTTTCGCCGCGCATTCGGGGGAATGGGGTTGACTGTTTCGCCGGGATGTGATATTGTAAATAAAGAGAGGGGTACAGTCCGTCTGTCGGCTTCCGGTAACGGATTTGTGATAACTGTATCCGTCTCTTTTTTATTCGCCGTAATATTCACGCCATAGTAAACAGAGCGCACGGGCGTTTTTCGCCGCGCCCTGTTTTTGTTTTGCGTCACGCCGGGCGGGGCGGCGGCGTATTATATTACGGAGGGTGCGGCGGAGCCGTATTCCTCTGTGGATTTTAAGTTCGGTTTTTCGGCGGCGCGGATAAAGACCGCGGGGCCGCCGGGGGAGCTTTGGATGAAGGTTTATGATTATTGAAGACGCTAAAACGGGAGAGGCTTTGAGCGCGCGTAAGGAGACGGAGGGAAGCGAGGCGGCGCGGGACGGAAAACCGTGCGGGGACTGCGGGGAGCTTTCTCTTCTTCGGACGCGCGTAAAGCGCGAGCCGCAGGACGCCCGGGGCGTTTTTTGCCTTGGGCGCGCTTACTTTGAGCGGGGCATGTGGGATATGTGCATAAGGACGCTCATACGCCACCTTTCCATGCCCGGGGCCGTCCTGGCAGACGAGCGGTGCGAGTCCATGACGTATATCGCCCGCGCATACGAAAAGCGGGGCGGCGCGGGGAACGCTGAAAAGTGGTATTTTCGCGCGGCGGCTGAGGCGGCGCATATGCCAAAGCCGTTTACGGAGCTTTCGCGCTTTTTAAAAGAGCGGGGCGACGGCGAGGGCGCGGCGTATTTTCTCAGGCGGGCGCGGGAGATTGAAAAATCCTCCGGCCGGGAGGGATGACGCGGCGGGGCCTTTCATGAAGATAATAAAAGAGAGCTTTCCTTTGCGTTTTCACACGCGGAAGGCTCTCTTTTTTTCGGTATGCGCTTAAAATTTGCCCCTAAGCTCCACAACGCGGCCTATTATGGTGACGGGGAGCTCGGCCACCTCTCTTTTTGAGTAGAACATGGGCTCGTAGCCGGGGTTGAACGGGATGAGCAGGATTCCCTCGGGGCTGTACTTTATTTTCTTTATGGTGGCGTCGCTGCCGCCGATGAGCGCGATGACTATGTCGCCGGATTCGGCGTAATCCTGACAGCGGACGATGACCACGTCTCCCTCGCAGATGCGGGGCTCCATTGAGTCGCCCCGGATGCGCAGGCCGAAGTATTCGTCCTTCCCCGCGTACGCGCCGTCAAGCTCCTCCCAGTCGAGCACCTCCTCTATCGCCTCCACGGGTATGCCCGCCTGCACGCGGCCAAGCACGGGCACGCGGCGGCGCGGCGCGTCGTCTCCCGACGCGGTGTGGGGCGTGTCGGTGCGCTCAAGAAGGTAGTCCGTGGACACGCCGAAATAATCGGCCAGCGCCGTCAGCGTTTCGTAGTCGGGCTTTCGCTTGCCGTTCTCGTAAAGCGAGACGGCGCCCTCGGAAACGCCGATTATTTTGCCTAATTCTTTCATATTGAGTTTCTTTGATTTTCTCAATTCGCGAAGTCTTTTCATATGCATCCCCTCACATACCATAATAACACGACAAAATGTAAAGTCAAGAATTATTTTGCGATTTGTAAAGAAATTTTCTCAAAGGCCTTGACAAATTGTAAAAGCGGGTGTAATATCGTCTTGAAATTTACAATACGTCAAGTGACGTACTAAACATTTTGTCAAGAAAAAAGGAGGAACCGCGATGAGGAGAAGAGCATTAAAGGCAGAGGAAACGATGATGAAGGAGGAGCTCAGGCGCATTTACGGAGGGCACATGACGCTTACGGACGTGGCGCGGGAGCTTGGGATGAAGCACACATACGCGGCGCGCTGTTTTGTAAAGGACATCCCCGCGACGCGGGTGAACAACAGGCTGAGATGGCCCACCACGGAGGTGGCAAGAAGGATATGGGAGTGCAGAGAGATGCCGAAGGCGTAAAAAGCGGGGCTTTGGGGGAAAAGGAATGGAAAGCGAGAGAAAGAGACTTCTTTTTGAGGCGGAACAGGCCATTGAAGATTTAAGCGAGCTTCTGAGGCTTGCGAGAGACGAGGAGCCGGGGGAGCCCCGGGCGGGCATGGAGGATGACAGGGAGAGTCTTTTTTTAAGCCTCGACGTTGCGATGGAGAGGCTTTCCGAGGCGGCGGATTTTATCGGGGAGGCCCTGTGGCGATGACGGGGCGCGGCGCGAAACGGAGGCGGGTTTATGACTTATGAGGAGAAAAAGGCGTTTTTGGAGAAGTATATCGATTCGGGAAGGCAGATTGAGGAGCTGGAGGAGGAGCGGCGCACCTGGCGCGTGCGCGGGGAGCGGGTCACCGTGAACATCACGGGCATGCCCCGTTCGGGGCGTATATGCGACAACGTGGGGGAAGCGGCCGTTCGCATAGCGGGGCTTGATAAGCTGATAACGGCGAGGCTTTCGCGGCTTGCCTCCATGAGAAAGAGCGTGGAGGAGCAGATATCCATGGTGGACGACGATAAGTTAAGAAAGATTCTTTACCTTAAATATATATACGGCAATACGCTGGAGCAGATCGCGGAGAAGCTGAATTACGGATACAGGCACACGGTGCGGCTCCACAAAAGGGCGGTGGATGAGATAAAAATGTAGGAAACGGCATAAAAGATGTCATGGAATGTCACATGGGCAGGGTGGTAATATGGCAGTGTGAAGAAAAGGGGAAGTGCGGGAGCCGTGCGCGGCTCCCGCGCCCTGTCTATGGGGGGCACTTGGAGCGTCCTTTTCAGGCGCGAAGAGGCAAAGACTCAAAAACCGCTTATTGCAAATATGCAAAGCAGGAAGTTCTGCTCTAACAACATTTCTTTTTTAGAACCACGGTTCTAAAGACTTCGGTCGCCTGCGCGGCGGGCGGTACTTTTGGAAACCAAGACCACCCCAAAAAATACGCGAAGCGAATTCTTTGGGGTGGTTCCAGAGGGGAAGGCTTTTTTTACCAAACGCCATGCCTTTGGAGGAGGTCGGCGCGGCTTCGCGGGGGAGCGGGGCTTAATAAAATTTGCATTTTCGTCTGTGCTTTTATAAAAAGCACGGGCTTCTTTTTTTTGAAGGGAGGCGATGGCTTTTAAGATATCGCGCGAGAGGAAGGAAAAGATTTTAAGCGACTGGCGGGCTTCGGGGAGCTTTTCGCAGGCGGCGCAGCTTAACGGCGTTTCGGAGAGCACCGTAAGAAAATACGCGCTTCAGTCCGGGAAGGACGGTGAAGGCGGGACGCTGAAAACAGGCGGGAGGCAGGTTGACATAACGTCTTTCATGAAGGATAAGACGGAGCTTGTGTGCTCCATTATCGACAAGACGCTGAAAATTCTCAACGACGAGGAGAAGCTTGCCGAGGCGACGCTTTCGCAGCTTACGTCCATGCTCAACGCGGTGACGGACACATGGAGCGAGCTTGGTGCGGGAGCGGGCGACAGGGAGAACAATTTTTTCGCCGCCATAAACGGCTGCGGGCAGGAGGGATTTGATGATCTACCGGAGCTTTTCAAAGCGGCAGAGGATGACGGTGCTGTGGTGGAAGACGAAAAGGTTTCGTGACCGCGACGGGATAATCTGCGACGGCTCCATACGCTCGGGGAAGACGGTTTCCATGGCGGCGGGGTTCGTCATGTGGAGCATGGCCTCGTTTAACGGGGAGCGGTTCGCCATGTGCGGAAAGACCATAGAATCCCTGCGGCGCAACGTGGCGTCGTATCTGCCGATGTGGCTTGAGGGCATCTTTAAGGTGACGGAGAAGCGGAGCGAGAACAAGATAATAATAAGCGTCGGGGAAAGAAGGAACACGTATTATCTTTTCGGCGGGCGCGACGAGTCGAGCTACGCGCTCATACAAGGCATGACGCTTTCGGGGGTGCTTTTTGACGAGGCGGCGCTTATGCCACGCTCGTTTGTGGAGCAGGCGATGGCGCGCTGCTCCGTGGCCGGGTCGAAGTTCTGGTTCAACTGCAACCCCGAGGGGCCGCAGCACTGGTTCTACAGGGAATGGATTGAAAAGAGCGAGGAAAAGAACATGGTTTATCTCCATTTTACGATGGACGACAATCCGGCGCTGTCGGAGAAGATCAAAAAAAGATACGAGGCCATGTATTCCGGCGTCTTCTACGACAGGTATGTTCGGGGGTTGTGGGCGGCGACGGAGGGCGTTGTTTACACCATGTTCGACAAATCGCGCCATGTGGTGAAGGATGTGCCGCGCCCTTACGAAAGGTATGTGATATCCTGCGACTACGGCACCATGAACCCCACCTCGGCGGGGCTCTGGGGGCTTTATGACGGGGTGTGGTACCGCATGCGGGAATACTACTACGACGGGCGGAAAAAGAAGCGTCAGCGCACGGACGAGGAGCATTACGCGGCGCTGGAGGCGCTGGCGGGAGACCTTTATGTTGAAAAGGTGATAGTTGACCCGTCCGCCGCGTCGTTCATCGAGGTGATAAGGCGGCACGGGCGTTTTCGGGCGGAGCATGCCTCCAACCGCGTGCTTGACGGCATAAGGGACGTGGCGGTGCATTTGTCGGCGGGGGATATCCTTATATCGGAGTCGTGCCGCGACTGCATACGCGAGTTCGCCCTTTACAGATGGGACGAGAAAAGCCCGGAGGACGCGCCTTTAAAGGCCGACGACCACGCCATGGACGATGTGAGGTATTTTGTGCGCTCGGCGTTTTCGCCGCAGAGATTCAGTTTTTAAGGAGATGAGGATTTGCCGTTATTTAAAAGACCGAGGGAGGATGAGACCGCGTCGCGCATGATTAAGAAGGGGGCGCCGCTTTCCGTTTATGAGATATACGCGCGGGAGCTTACGGCGTGGGAGTTTTCAAAGAAGCGGGGCGAGATGCTCGACGGGATGCGCTATTACGCCGGGGATCACGATATTTTAAGAAGAAGGCGCACCGCCATAGGCGCGGGCGGGGAGAGCATTTGTGCGGAAAACCTGCCGAATACGCGCATTGTTGACAATCAGTACGCAAGACACGCGGACATAAAGACGAATTATCTTCTCGGAAAGCCCGTGACCGTAAAAAGCGAAAGCGACCGCTTTTCAAAGGCTTTGAGCGAGACGCTGGACGCGGACTTTATGCGCACTCTTAGGGAGGCGGCGCTTCTTTCTTTGAACTGCGGCATCGCGTGGCTCTTTCCCTTTATCGACGGGGAGGGGCGGCTTCGGTTCCGCCTTTTTTCCGGGGCGGAGATAATGCCGCTGTGGCGGGACGAGGCGCATAAGACGCTTGACGCGGCGGTGAGGCTTTACTTTACGGAGCAGTATTTCGCGGGGGAGAAGCGGCGGATAAAGAAGGCCGATATTTTTACCCCCGACGGCGTTCGTACATGCGTTTTTTCGGAGGGCACGCTTTATCCCGAGGGGGCAAGGCAGAGCTATGTGAGTGCGGGCGGCCGGGAGCTTAACTGGGAGCGGCTGCCGCTTGTGCCCATAAGGTGCAACGCCCGAGAGATACCCCTCATACGACGGGCGAGGACGCTTCAGGACGCCATAAACTTGCTGGAAAGCGACCTTCTTAACAATATGCAGCAGGACGTTCACAATACGGTGCTTGTTTTAAAGAATTACGACGGGCAGGACCTTGGGGAGTTCAGACGAAACCTTATGACATACGGCGCGGTGAAGGTGCGCACCGTGGAGGGGCATGACGGCGGCGTTGAGAGCCTTAAGGTGGAGGTGAACGCGGACAATTACGACACGTCCCTTAAGCTTTTAAAGCGGGCGCTTACGGAGAACGTGAAAAGCTGCGACGCGAGGGACGACAGGCTTGGTCAGTCGCCCAATCAGATGAACATACAGTCGATGTATTCCGATATGGATCTTGACGCGAACGCCATGGAGACGGAGCTTCGCGCCGCCATGTTCGAGATCGTGGGCTTTGTGACGGCGTATCTTGAGCTTACGGGGAGGGGCAGCTTTTCGGGGGAGGATATAAGGGTAATATTCGACCGCGATATGCTCATAAACGAGAGCGAGGCCGTTGAGAACTGCGTGAAGTCGAAGGGGATTATCTCCGATGAGACGATAACGGCCATGCACCCGTGGGTTGAGGATCCGGCGCGGGAGTTAAAGCTGATGCGGGGCTCCCGCTGAGGATTTTTTGGGATATTCGGGACGGTTGTCCTTAAATAAAGGAGGTATTTTTATGAGTGAAGCGAATGTTTCTTCGGGGGAGGAAAGAAAAGAGGCGCAATCTGACGAAAAGAGCGAGCTTTCGGTCCTGCGTGAGCGCGTGGCTCTGCTTGAGCGCGAGGCCGTGGAGGCAAAGAGGGCGCATGAGGCGGAAATTACGGGTCTTAAGGTGAGCCATGCCGCGGATATGGCCCTAAAGGACGCGGGGGCGAAAAATCTCACGGCGGCGCGCGCCGTGATTGAAGGCTTCTTAAAGGACGCGCGCCTTACGGGAGACGGGCGCGTTGAGGGGCTTCTGGAGGAGATTTCGCGTCTTAAACAAACGGGCGATACCGCGTTTTTATTCGGCGCGGATGAGACGCCCAGAGGCTTTGTGCCCTTTGAGGGCGGGGAGGAGACGGACGGCGTTACCCTTGAGCTTTTAAGGAAGATGACGCCCGATGAACGACACAGGTTTTCGGTGGAAAATCCGGGACGATATAAAGAATTATACGGAGGGGATATTTAATGGCAAACATACCTTATGACAACTTTTATCTCTCGAACGAGATAGAGGATCAGTTCAATTCGCATCTCGACCTTGCGAGATTCGTGACGGTGGACAACTCTCTTTCCGGCAACGCCGGAATGACGCGCATAATCCATACGTACAGCGCGACGGACGGCACCGAGAAGCTTGCCATGGGCGAGGGCAACACGAAGGACATCACGGCGGAGTTCTCGGAGAAGGAGTATACCATACTGCTTGCCCAGAACCGCTTTAAGTTCTACGACGAGGAGGCGATGAACGACCCCATGATAGTAAGCGCGGGCATTCGCCACGCGGCGGCCGATATGTTCAATACGATGAACGGCGATATCTTCACGGAGTTTTCCCTTGCGCCGCTGGAGCTTACGGTGGACGCCTTCGACTTCGGCGCCTTCGCGCAGGCGGCCGCAATGCTCAATATCGAGAACCTTGAGGGGGAGCGCATTTTCGCCTTCGTAAGCATCGCCGATATGGCCGAGATAAGAAAGGCGCTTTTAGAGCAGTTAAGATACGTTGAGGACTACGCGCGCTCGGGCTATGTGGGCACCGTTGCGGGCATTAACCTTTATACGAAGAAGGACGCGGCTCCCGGCACGGTCATCGTTGCCACGAAGGACGCGGTGACGCTTTTTAACAAGACGGGCACCGAGGTGGAGCAGGAGCGAGACGGCAATACGCGCCTTAACACGGTTTACAGCAGAAAGTATTACATAGCCGCCATGACCGACGCGACGAAGGCGGTAAGAATGAAGCTTGAGTCCTCGGATGAGGAAGGCGGGGGCGGCGGAAATTAAGACGCGCCCTCATATGAAAGGAGGCGTTTTTTGGTGAATATGTATGACCGCGTGAAGCTGAGGCTTGAGGCGATTGGCTTTACGGCGGGCGGTGAGGACCGGGAGGCGATTAAAATGAGCCTGGAAAGGGCCGCGGGCCGCATTTGCCTTGAGACGAACCTTGAAAGCGTGCCGGTGGGGCTTTTTTCTGTGTGGGCCGACATGGCGGCGGGGCTTTTCCTTCGGGAGAAGGAGGCCTCGGGAGAGCTTACGGATATTCTCGGCCTTTCGCCCGACGTTCGAAGCATAACGGAGGGCGACGTTTCCGTTGTGTTCCCGGAGGGAGGCTCCCGCGAGGCGCGGCTTCGGCGCGTTATAGACGGGCTTATAAGCCCGGGCGAGGCGGCGTTCGCGGCGTACAGGAGGATGACATGGTAAAGGGATACGGGGCGGCGGTAAGGAGCCTCTGGAGCGGCGTGTGCACCGTTTATGCCTCACAGTACGGCGAGGCCGGGGAGAACGGACGAAACGTGCGGCGCGAGACGGCGCTTTATGAGAACATCCCGTGCAGGCTTTCGCGGAGAACCTCGTCTCATACCGTGTCGGGCACACGCGAGGACAACGAGACAGCTTTGGTTACGCAGACGGTTAAGCTTTTTACCGACAGGGACGTTAACATCCCGCCGGGGGCGAGGGTCACGGTCACGCAGAACGGGCGAACCGCCGAATATGAGCGGGCGGGGGAGAGCATGGTATATTCCTGCCACCGCGAGACCGTTCTTGAGCTTAAAAGGAAGAGGGCTTAGCCGGGCGAAGGGAGGCATTTTTTGGCCGAGGTAAGTACGAATATTATTCTTGACGGGATAACGCTTTGCCTGAGGGAGGCGTATCCCGACAGGCTTATAGCGTCGGACGCGGTGGAGCAGGGGTTTTTGGCCCCTGCTTTTATCGTTACCCTCGTTTCGGGGGAGAGAAAGCCCGCCCTGGGGCGGCGCGTGAGGCTTCGCGCCGATTTTGAGGTGCGCTCGTTTCCCGCCTTCGGGCGCGAGGAGTGTTATGAGACGGCCGACGCGCTCTTTTCGGCGCTTGGGCGCATAAGGCTCAAAACGGGCGACGAGCTTTGGGGCACGGACATGAGCTTTAAGGTGGAGGACGGGATTTTACACTTTTTCGTGTCCTACGCCTGCTTTGCGTTCCCGGGCGAAGATGACGGGGAGCTTATGGAGAAGATGGAGAGCCGCGTCCGCCTTTCGTTTGACGGGCGGGCTTAGATTTTTATGAAAGGGGAAGATGGAATATGGCATTGGGCGGAGGCGTTTTTCTTTCGGAGAACAAGACGCTGCCCGGAGCGTATATAAATTTCGTTTCGGCGGCAAACGCGAGCGCCGGTCTTTCCGACAGAGGCATTGCGACGCTGCCTCTTTCGCTTGACTGGGGCGGTGAGGGCGTTATGTTTACGCTGGAGGCGTCCGATTTTTACCGCGACAGCCTTAAGGTTTTCGGCTGTCCCTATACGGATGAGAAGCTAAGAGCGGTGCGCGAGGTGTTCAGAAACGCGAAAACGGTGCATTTTTTCCGCTTAAACGAGGGCGGCGCGAAGGCCGAGAACGCGTTTGCGAGGGCGAAATATCCCGGCGAGGCGGGGAACCTGCTTCGCATTGTGATAAAGGAAAGCGAGGCGGCCGAAGGCGGGGGCGCGCTTTACGATGTGAGCACGTATCTCGGTTCGACCCTCGTTGATACGCAGGAGGCGGCAGCGTCCGCGTCGGAGCTTCGTGACAACGGCTTCGTTGAATGGAAGGCGGGGGCGAGTCTTTTGGAAACGGCGCAGACGCCCCTTACGGGCGGCACAAACGGAGCCGTGACGGACGCGGCATATGGGCGTTATCTTGACGCGGCAGAGTCCGTAAGCTTCAACGTAATGGGATGTACGTCTGACAGCCGGACGGTGAAGGAGCTTTTCGCGGGCTTTACAAGGCGCATGCGCGACGAGGCGGGAAAGAAGTTTCAGTGCGTCGTTCATGATCTGCTTTGCGACTGCGAGGGCGTTGTGAGCGTAAAGAATACGGTAAAGGACGGCGAGGCCTGGGCGCTCGTGCCGTGGGTGACGGGACTTTCGGCGGGAAGCGGGGTAAACAGATCCTCGGACAACAGGGTATACGACGGCGAGTATTCGGTGAACGCGGAGTATACACAGGCAGAGCTTTCGGCGGGCATTGAGGAGGGCTCGTTTATGTTTCACATGTCGGACGGGGAGGT
>JAFOLN010000192.1 GCA_017419325.1 Clostridia bacterium | reverse complement strand
TAAACAACTGGTTTGTAAAGCACAGAGCGCTTGTTTTGGGTATCGCGATGATGATGACCGGCCTGGGCGGCGCAATATACAATCCGCTTTTTGCAAACATAATCACAAACGAGGGCTGGAGAATGGGTTACAGAGTAGCAGCCTGCATAGCGCTTCTCTTCCCCATCATCGGCGGAATATTTATGAGAACAAAGCCCGCGGATATAGGGCTTCTGCCCTTCGGCTTTGAGGATTCCGAGGAAATGAAGGACTTAAAGGGTCAGGTACACATAAAGGAGTTCCCCGGCATCCCGAAGAAATATGCGTATAAGTCTCCAGCGCTCTGGCTTGCGTTTATCACCATAATGTTTACGGGCTTCTCCTCGGGCTTCAATCAGCACTGGGTTAACTGCGGCGTAACATATGGGTATACGCTTGTGCAGGCCTCGTTCATCGCAACGGCTGCGCTTATATCGGCGGCAATATTCAAGGTGGTCGGCGGCTTCTTAAACGACAGCAAGCTCGGCCCCAGGAACACGCACATAATATTCTGCCTTGCGGGCATCGTTGCGATGGTAATGATGATGGCGCACCACAACAGCACAAATCATTCTCTTATGATGATAGCCGTCTGCTCCGTTATCTACGGCATGAACCTGTCGCTTATGACGATGCAGGGCCCCGTTATCATAAGAAACATATTCGGTATGAGAGACTACGGCGTTATATACCCCATCGTAAACATGGGCATGTCCATCGGCACCGGCCTTACGTATTCGCTCAACGCGGTGCTTCTTGAGGCGGTAGGCTCCTACATGGGCTCCTATGTTTTCAACAGCGTTGTTATCGCGGTATCGCTCGTTATGTGCATAGCTACGTTTGCAGCCGGCAAAAAGGCAAAGGAAAAGTTCTGGAGAGCAGTCGGCGATGCGCTCTGAGCCATGTTGAATATAAAATGCGGTCAGGCTTTTGGCTTGACCGCATTTTTTGCGTTTTATTCGGATTCTGTCGCTATATGGGATTCATTCTGTTTACCGCCTTCGTCCCCGATCTGTTTCGTTTCTTCAAGATCCATGATGAAGCGGCACAGGTCATATGTGGCGTTAGGCTTTCCCATAAGACGGATGTTTTCCTTCATGCGCTCGATTCTGCCGGGAGTAGAATAAAGATAGAACAGCGCTTCGTCTATGCCGAAGGTCTCGGACACCTTCAGAGCAAGCCCATTGTTAAGCATAAACTCCGTATTTCTGTCCTCCTGCCCCGGTATGGGGTTTACGATGATCATGGGAAGCTCCTTCGCCATCGCCTCGGAGGTGGTAAGTCCTCCCGGCTTCGTGATTATGCAGTCTGCGGCGTCCATCATGACCTCGACGTTGTTTACGAAGCCGTGAAGGTATACAGGCTTGTTAAGCTCCATCCTTTTTATTTTGCGGTACGACCTCTTGTTTGAGCCACATACCACGATTATCTGAATGTCGATATCGAGCTGGTCTATCTTTTTTAAATGCTTTCCTATATTGCCGTAGCCCATGGAGCCGCTCATAAGGAGCACCGTATGCTTGTTCTCGTCCATGCCGAGCATTCGTCTTGCCTCTTTTTGCTCTATGCGCTTTGAGAATTTCGGGTGTATCGGTATTCCCGTATGCATGAATTTTGAGGCGTCCATTCCCCTTACGCGGGCGGAGTAGTCTATAAGGAAGCTGGGGGTTACGAACCAGTCGCCGCAGTCCACCTCCTGCCAGAAGGGGTGGATGGTAAAGTCGGTGATTATCGATATTATTTTTGCGTCGGTCTTCCCCTCTTTTTTCAAAAGGTTCGCTATTATCGCGGAGAAAACGTGGGTGCATACTATAACGTCGGGGTCATAGTCCGATATAAAGTCGTAAATGCGCACCGAAAGAATCTTATTTACTACGTAAGTCGGCGAATAGTCGCCCTGCTTTTCCTGAAGCTCCGCCATGCGGTAGGCTCTGCCGTAGAACCTGGGAGTAAGCCCCGTGGACATAAGGTATATAAGAGAAACGGCCTCGCCCAGCGCCGTGTTTATGTATTCGTATGAATCTATCATATCGGCCTTCGCGCCCATGGAAACGAGCATATCGCATATTGCCCTTCCGGTGGCGTTATGGCCCTGTCCTGCCGTGTTTGACATCACAAGAACCTTCATTTTTTAACCTCCGTAAAACTTGACACATAAAAAATTCTTAAATGAGTTCATTTTTATATTCTATACTAAGCCTTTGATTTAGTAAATAGACAAATCTTATTATTTATCCGTCTCTTTTTCTGAGCCGAAGACCGTTTTTTGTGTATGCTATGTGCTTTGAATCGATAAGTATCACGTCGTCGCCTATCGTTTTTATATCGCTCCAGGGTATCACATAATCGTCGGCTCTTCCGAACAGGCCGAAGAACCTGCGCGGCCCTAAAACGACGAACGAAACGGCGCGCCCCTCCGACGCTTCAAAGTTTACGTCGTGAAGATACCCCAGCTTACAGCCGTCGTGGATGCTTACCACATCCTTTGCTCTAAGCTGAGTGACGCTGAGATAAAGCTCAGGCATAATGCTCCCTCCAAATCATATATCGGATGCGGGCACATGGGACGGCTTTGGCCGTCCCATGTGCTTTTTTCGTCCTATATATTTTTCTTTACATGGGATATGGCGCTCTTTTCAAGGCGGCTTACCTGGGCCTGCGAAATCCCGATATCGGCGGCCACCTCCATCTGAGTGCGTCCCTCGAAAAACCTGAGTTTTAAAATCTGGCGCTCCCTGTCGCCGAGTCTCTCCATCGCTTCTCTCAGTGCGATATGCTCAAGCCATACTTCATCCGAGTTTTTGTCGTCCTTTACCTGATCCATTACATATATGGTGTCGCCTCCGTCGGAATATATGGGCTCATACAGCGAAACAGGGTCGCATATGGCCTCCAGCGCGAAGACAACGTCTTCCTTGCTCTGCCCCATCTCACGGGCGATCTCGTCCACGGTGGGCTCCTTTTGGTCACGGTTTATCATTTTCTCCCTTACGCCCAGCGCCTTATACGCCGTGTCACGCATGGAGCGCGATACGCGTATCGAATTGTTGTCGCGAAGATAGCGGCGTATCTCGCCTATTATCATGGGCACGGCATATGTTGAAAACAATACTCCGTGGCTCGTGTCAAAGTTGTCTATCGCCTTTATGAGGCCGACGCAGCCCACCTGAAAAAGATCGTCCGCCGCTTCTCCCCGGTTGTAAAACCGCTGTATGATGCTTAAGACCAGCCTCAGGTTGCCGTTTATGAACTCCTCCCGCGCATCGCGGTCGCCCTCTCTTATGCGCTCCATCAGAGCGGCCTTTTCTTCGTTTGAGAGCACCCGAAGCGTTGAAGTATTCACTCCGCATATCTCAACCTTATTTATCATATAAATGCCCCCGGCAAGAATATTTCCAAATATTTGGATATTATCATTATTGCCGAAAGCGCCATTTTTATACGAGACGGGCTATTTCCTTTTGCAGCCTTAGAATTATTTTCTTTTCGAGCCGCGATATGTAGGACTGCGATATGCCCAATGCGTCGGCAACCTCCTTCTGCGTTTTTTCCTCGCCTCCCGACAGCCCGAACCGAAGGCGTATTATATCCCGCTCTCTTGGCGAAAGCTTTTCTATAACGTCCGAAAGTATGCGGCGGTCTACGTCCGCTTCAAGCTCTTTTAGCACGACGTCGCCCGAGGTGCCGAGTATATCTGACAGGAGCAGCTCGTTTCCGTCCCAATCAACGTTGAGAGGCTCGTCAAGGGAGATCTCGCGGCTTAAGTGGGAGTTTTTGCGAAGGAACATGAGTATCTCGTTTTCAACGCACCGCGAGGCGTAGGTGGCAAGCTTAATGTTACGCCGGGGGTCAAATGTGTTTATTGCCTTTATAAGCCCTATGGTGCCCGTTGAGATAAGGTCCTCTATTCCAACGCCCGTGTTTTCAAACTTTCTCGCTATGTATACGACGAGCCTTAAGTTATGCTCTATGAGCATTCTGCGCCCGCGGGGCGGGTCGCTCTTTAAAAGCTCTACGGCAAGCGCCTCCTCGGAAGGTGACAGCGGAGCGGGAAGCGTATCGCTGCCGCCTATGTAGAATACGGCCTCGCGGCCGAGGCTTTTAAGCCAAAGCGCGATGTTTTTAAATATCTTTATCATTTTATGCCTCCGGATATCCTTTTAAAAACGCGTCGGGGTTCACAAGCGCATTTATGCTGCCGTCTGAGCTTAAGCTTTCGCGGCTTACGGCAATGGGCACCTTCTCTCTTTTTATCTCTTCCCGTTTAATATAATATGTTGCCTCATCTATAAAAAATGCCGGTATGAGCGCATTTTTTGTGCCAAGCGATGTATACGGCAAAAATATAACGCCAAATGACGGCACGCGGTTCTCTATATCGGAAAGCGCCGCCATGTCATCCTCTTCGAGCATATCGGACAGCGCAGAAAGCTCGCATATAAGAACGGGTTTTTGTTCCGAAGGGGTTTTAAGCAAATTCCCGCTGTCGCACATGGCGCGAAGCATACAGCTTTTTTGCCCCATGGAC
>JAFOLN010000191.1 GCA_017419325.1 Clostridia bacterium | reverse complement strand
GGTTTCGCTGAAGCAGTTTAAGAATAATGCTTACATTTATGCGAAAAAGCCATAAATCATATAAGAACAAAGGTTTACACATAGGTTCGGGCATTAAAAAAGGAGGGGCAAAATGAAAAAGACAAAACTCATATCGGCGCTGATACTTGCGGCTTTCGTATGCTTTATTTTTACGTCGTGCGGACAGACAGAGAAGGATATGGAGCCGAAGAGCGCGGAGTACGACCTTCAGAATATTGCCGACAGCATAGAGACCGCGGAGGGCTTTGAGCCGCAGATAGGCATAGTGCTGGGCTCGGGACTTCATCCGATAGCCGATGAGGTAGAGGTCGTTCAGGTAATCCCCTATGACGAGATACCCGTTTTCCCGGACTCCACGGTGGCGGGACATGAGGGACGCTATATCCTCGGGTATCTTGAGGGCGTGCCGGTGATACTCATGGACGGGCGCGTCCATTATTACGAGGGCTATACGATGGAGGAGGTCGTAACTCCCGTGCGCATAATGGCAAAAATGGGCGTAAAGACGGTCATTCTTACAAACGCCTCGGGAAGCATGCGCGAGGAGCTTGCGCCGGGAGACCTTGTATGCATAAACGACCATATATCCTCCTTCATACCGAATCCGCTCATCGGACAGAACGACGATGAGCTGGGCGAACGCTTCGTCGATATGTCGGAGGCGTACGACCCGCATTTAAGAAGCATCGCTCACGAAGCCGCGCGTGAGCTTGGGATGGAATTGAAGGACGGCGTATATATGCAGGTGACGGGGCCGACGTATGAAACGCCGGCGGAGGCGAGAGCATATGCGTCCTTTGGAGCCGACATCGTCGGGATGAGCACGGTATGCGAAACGATAGCGCTTCGCCATATGGGCGTAAACGTTCTCGGCATAAGCTGTGTGACGAACTACTGCCCCAACGTCGTAAGGGAGGGAACTTCCCACGAAGAGGTGCAGGAAATGGCCGATAAGGCTGGCGGCGGCATGGTGAAGCTCGTGAGGCTTACCGTAAAGAAGATAGGCGAGGAAAGAGCGGCGGAATAACGGAAAACATAAATAAAGCTACGCGGCCTGTCCGTGCGCGAAGCGCCCTGACGGGCTGTTTTTGCCGCGAGGACAGTTTTTGTAAAAACAGATGGGAATATGTTATAATATTAAGCAGATAAAAAAGTACGCGCCGGACGTTAAAAAGCATATAAGGGGGGAAGAAAACGGGCATGAATGAGACAGAGCAGCTGCTTGAGCAGGTAAAATTGATTTTGAACATAAGGGAAAAAACGCAGGCCTCCTCCGGCAAGGGGTTTACCGTGTTTTCCGCCATGGGTATGGAGACAAACGAGGAGAAGACCCATTGCCGGGTGATGTATGAGCTTTTGAGGCCGGACGGAGGGCACGGCATGGGGGATCAATTCCTGAGGGAATTCTTTGAGAGGGTGTTGGAAAAACCATTCCCGCAAAGCGCGGCTGTCCGCAGGGAGTATTCCATCAGCCGCCGAGACGATGAGAAATACGGCCGTATTGATCTGCTCATCGAGGGGCAGGGAATATGCTGTCCCATTGAAGTGAAAATTTACGCCGGGGATCAATACCGCCAGATCGCGCGATATGCGCGATTTGCAAAAGACCGTGCTCCGGACGCACAGGTATACTATCTGACGCTGAATGGTCACGAGCCGTCGGAGGACAGCACGGGCGGAGAGGATAACCCTGCAAAATGCATATCCTTTGCCGTGCATATCTGGGAATGGCTTTTGAACTGCGAAAAGCTGGCATGGCAGAAGCCGGATGTTGCTGCCGCCATCCGGCAATATATCACGCTGATCGAGAAACTGACAATAGGACAACAGGAGGATGCTTTTATGGACGCGGTTAAAAACACGGTGGGTATGTCAAAGGAAAACTATGAGAGCGCGGCGGCGATTGAAAAAGCGCTCCTAAACGTCCGCATTGAAATGTTGCGGGGAATTTTCAGAAATATTGAGGCTCATTTAAAGGACAGGCTCGAACCGATCGACCATTATCAGAGTCACTGCGTGCGTTTCTATAAAAAGCCACACAGAAGAACGTATCCCAGCCTGAACTTTGTACTGGCCCGGATAAACGGCTTTCGGGTCTGCCTGCGATTTCAGGTCGATTGGAATCTCTTTTACGGAGTGTTCTTTACCACAGATGACGATGAATGGAGCTGGCTTCCTAAGGAGGCCCAAAAGGTAAAAGACGCATTTTCGGACGAGGCATGGAAACAGATGATTCAAACGCACAGAGGGAAAGACTGGCTGGTTTGGTGGCGGTATCTTCCCGACAACGAGAATCTGTTGAATTTCCGCGGCTTCAGCGGAGCGTATACGGAGCTTTACGATGCGGAGGGGTATAATCGGATTATGCAGGCTATTTACAATGAGATAGATGAGAACATTGAAAGCATACTAAAGACAGGCCTTCCCAACGATTCGGAAAGGGTAGAACGATGATTGAGAAGTAATGCCCGGTCGCGGGGAACCCGGCGCGCATCGTGAAGATGCTTGATTAG
>JAFOLN010000026.1 GCA_017419325.1 Clostridia bacterium | reverse complement strand
TCGCTTAGCGCCTACTTAAACGGTCTTGACAACGGAAAATACCTGACGCTCGAGCGTAAGAAGGCATATGAGAACGCGAAGCAGTCGGGTCAGATAAACGACATGGGCTTCGGAGGTCAGTCCGGTTTCGGCGGTCAGCCCGGAATGGGCATGGGCGACCAGTCCGGCATGGGCTTCGGTTCCGCGGCCGCCGCAATGATGATGAGCGGCCTTATGGGAAGTATGATGGGCGGTCAGGGTCAGCAGGGCGGCATGTTCGGCATGGGTCAGCCGCGCCCGCAGCAGGGCGACCTCTTCGGCATGGGTCAGCCCCGTCCCCAGCAGGGCGGCATGTTCGGCTACGGCCAGCCGCGCCCCCAGCAGGGAAATATGGGCTACGGTCAGCCGCGACCCACGGGTCAGCCGCGTCCCCAGCAGCCCCCGCGCCCGACTCAGCCCCACGGACAGAGCGTGCCGAGACCCACATCTCAGCCGCCGCGCCCGCAGAGCGCAGGCATACCGAGACCCACGCAGAGCTCCGGCATACCGCGTCCGACGAACGCCGTGCCGAAGCCGACGCATGATAACCCCAACGGCATTCCGCGCCCGACGCAGAACCATGCACAGCAGCCCCCGCGTCCGACACAGGCGGGACAGGCGCGTCCCCAGCAGCCTCCGCGCCCTACACAGACGGGACAGGCGCGTCCCCAGCAGCCGCCTCGCCCCACACAGGCGGGACAGGCACGTCCTCAGCAGCCCCCTCGCCCCACGCAGGCGGGACAGGCGCGTCCGCAGCAGCCCCCTCGCCCCACACAGGCGGGACAGGCGCGTCCCCAGCAGCCTCCGCGCCCCGGAGCATCGGGTCCGCAGAAGCCGCCGAAGCCCGGAGGACTTGGCGGGCTTTTCGGAAAGAAATAAAATTAAAAAAAGAGGGAAGCCATGCGTTTCCCTCTTTACGTTTTTTGGAGAATGAAGTAAATTAGAAAAAGGAAGTCCCGCGCACGAATCGGCGACGGATTTCCCGCCGTGAGCAAAGCTTTGCATAAGGGAGTTTAAAACGGCTTTGTCCGGATTTTGTAAGCGAAAAGTTTTGATTAAAAACTATTTCGGAGCGATAGTTATTCCCCCCGTCGGCGCATTCGCGCGGCGGAAGCGTTAAGAAATATTCAGAAACATGGCGTAAGAGAAAATCCCCCCGGGATTGGGAGGTGACCCGCATGAAATACACAAAAAGACTGTTCGGGCTTAAAAACATATATGACACAGAGGCAAGCGACGGGCTTTTCGCGCTCGCCATGCGCGAGAACGCGCTGTTTCATTACGAAAACTGCGCCGATTACAGGCGCATTCTCGATGAATTTTCCTTTGATCCGCGCTCGATTGAGAGCGCCGAGGATCTTGCGCGCCTGCCCTTTATACCGACGCTCTATTTTAAGCACCACGACATGTACAGCCTGCCCGAAAGCCGCATGCTTATCAAGGCCACCTCCTCCGGCACAAGCGGAGCCATGTCGAACGTGGGCTTCGATATGGGCACACTGTGGGTCGGCGCGAAGATGGTCATAAACGTGGGGCGTTTCCATAAGCTGTGGTCGCCCGTGCCCGCGAATTATATAATCTTCGGCTATCAGCCGACCAAAACGAACAGGACAGCCGTGAGCAAAACGGCGCTTGGCTTTACCTTCTTTGCCCCGGCGCACAGCCGTACATTTGCGCTTGAATCGACGAAGAACGGCTATGAGCTTTCGTGGGAGCGGGTGACGGACGCGCTTTTTGCGGCCTCGCGCTCGCGCTTTCCCATGCGCACCATAGGCTTCCCCGCGTATACGTATTTTCTTCTGCGGGACTTAAAGGAGCGGGGCGTTCGGTACAAAATGCCGCCGGGCAGCATGGTGACGCTTGGCGGAGGCTGGAAGCAGTTCTACGCCGAGCAGCCGAACAAGCGGGAGTTCTACGACCTTGTATGGGAGGTGCTTGGAATCGACGAGGAGCATATCATCGAGTTTTTCGGCGCGGTGGAGCATCCCATACTTTATACGGACTGCAGGTGCCATCACTTCCACATACCCGTGTATTCGCGGGTGATAATACGCTCGCCTGACGACTTTTCCCCCGTCCCGAACGGGCAGGCGGGGCTTATAAACCTTCTTACCCCCATGATGCAGAGCGGCCCGCTCTTAAGCGTCATGACCGACGACCTTGGGGTGCTTCACGACGGGGGCTGTCCCTGCGGCGCGCCATCGCCGTGGCTTGAGATAATAGGACGCGTCGGCATTGCCGACATAATGACCTGCGCCGCGGGAGCGCAGGAGTATTTAAAGGAGCAGTCATGATCTTATATAAGGGAAGGCTTTATGAAAACAGCAGGCAGGAGGAGCTTATCTCCTCGCTGGAGCGAGACCTTTACGCGCCGCTTTGGCGCGGTGAGACGCTTGAGACCGAAACGGTGATAAACGCCTGCGACGCCCTTGCCCGAAGGGTAAAGGAGGGCGAGTACGACAGCGTTATCGCGCCGTTTCTTGAGACCTTCAACATAAGCGAGGCGCAGTTTCATGAGATGACGGAGCTTTTCACAAAAGAGGGGCTTAAGAAAAAATGCGCCGTGGAGCTTTGCGACGAGGAGCGGGCGGTAGACGGAAAGATTATAAGAAAGCGCTGCCCTCTGGGCGCGCTTCTTCACATCGCGGCGGGCAATGTGGACGCGCTGCCCGCGTACAGCGTGGTGGAGGGGCTGCTTTCGGGCAATATAAACGTTTTAAAGCTGCCCATGGGCGATTCGGGGCTGTCCGTGCTTCTTCTTTACGAGCTTATAAAGGAGGAGCCGCGGCTTTCCGAGTATATATATGTTTTCGACGTGCCGTCAACGGAGACGGCGACGCTTAAAAAGCTTGCAGACCTGTGCGACGGCGTGGTTGTATGGGGCGGCGACGCGGCGGTAAGCGCCGCGCGGACAATGGCGGGCGTCGATACGAAGATAATCGCCTGGGGGCATAAGCTGTCCTTTGCGTATGCCTGCGCCGACGCGTCCGACGCGGAGCTTTACGCGCTCGCAAAGTCCGTATGCGACACGAACCAGCTTTTATGCTCCTCGTGTCAGGGCATATTTCTGGACACCGACTCAATGGAGGAGCTTTCCGCCTTCGGGCGGCGCTTCTTTGAGATATTAAGGCGCGCGAACCGCGACTCGCGTCCCGCCGACTACGGCATGAGGGCGAAGAACGCTATAAATCTCTATAACGAGCGGCTGGAGCGTCACGCCACGGGTACAGAGATACTGAATGAGGACGGCGTAAGCGTAATGATAACGGAGGACAGCGAGCTTAAGCTTTCGTATCTTTACAGGAACGTATGGATAAAGCGGCTGCCCCTGGAAAAGATACCCTCGTTAAAGAAGCACAAAAGCTATCTTCAGACGGCGGCGGTGCTTACAGAGGATAAAAGCAGGCGGGAACGCATAGCCGGGCTTCTTTCGCTTACGGGCGTTGTACGCATAACGAGCGGGGGCAATATGTCGAGGACGGTGTGCGGCGAGGCGCACGACGGCATGTACCCTCTCAGGGAATACAGCCGCATAGTTGAAACGGAGATAATATGACAGCGGCCGCCTTAAATTTATCTTTTTTGGCGGCGCGGGGCGTTTTTATGATATAATAATATTTACGGATAAAATATTCACGAAAAGTGAAATAAAAAATCATCGGCCGCCGCGGGCGGCACGAGGAACAGGGGGCATAATATGCGAAAAAGAACGAGCCGTTTCCTTTCGGTGCTTATTTCGCTTGCGTTCGTTTTGAGCATGTTCGCCGCTGCCATGGCGGCGGGCGACATCTACGAGGGCGCTGACACGGAAGAGCACACCTACTACGGAAACGGAGAAGAAATGCTTAAGAGTATCGACGGCCTGTACGTTAAGTTCATGCCGGGATATCTCTCCATGACTCAGGGCGAGACCGTACCCGTTGACGCCATAGTCACGGGCGGCGACAATTCCGTCATATACAGCTGGGCGTGCGACGACCCGGCGGTGGCGGCTGTCATGGGCAGCGGCGCGGCCGTTACCGTAAAGGCGGTGGGCCCCGGTACGGCGCGCATAACGCTTACGGCGACGAAAAAGAGCAACGGCGACTACGACGTTGACGTGCTGACGGTGACCGTAAAGCCGAGGGCTCCGAGGGTTGACGTAAAGATTAACGGCCAAAGCGAGCTTTCACTTACGGCGGGCGAAAGCGCCCCGCTTTCCGTGTCCGTTTCGGGCGGCACCGGAAGCTATATATATGAATGGGAAGGCTCCGGCAGCGCGGGCGTTGAAAAGAAGAGCGGCCCCGAGAACACCGTATACGCGCGCTACGCGGGCAAGGGCACGGTATCGCTTACCGTAATAGACGAGGAGAACCTTTCGAACTACTTCGTTGCCCGCTGGAAGGTGGACGTTTCGGGCAATAAGAGCCCCGTATCGGCGAAGCTCAACAAAACGGAGCTTACGCTTTCGGCGGGACAGTCGGAAACGCTGAGAGTCAGCGCCTCCGGCGGCAGCGGCTCCGACTATGACTACTACTGGAACTCCGACACGCCCGGCGCCGTATCAATAAGCGCAAACGGCGCGGAGGCGAAGGTTACGGCCTCCGACACCATTGTGGCGGGAGTGAATACGGCGCAGATAAGCGTGACCGCGGTTGACCGTCAGACGAAGACGACGAGCCAGACGCTTTACTGCGTTGTTACCGTAAGAAACCAGAACGCGTCCTTCGACATTTCCGACATTGCCGTGGCGGGCTCGAAGCATTCCATGGAGACGGTGGCGCAGAGCCTCTCGTCGGCATTTGAAAGCAAGTTCGGTAAGCGTCCCGGCGCGTCCGCAAGCGTCCGCATCCGCGAGCCTCAGGACATGACGGGCATGATACGCTTAAGCGACGGC
>JAFOLN010000025.1 GCA_017419325.1 Clostridia bacterium | reverse complement strand
TTTTATGATAAATCGAAAGGTGGAAATCAAATGGATTTTTTAGGTAACATGAAAAAGCTGGCTGCAAGCGATGTTAAGACCATCGTACTGCCCGAGGGCGTTGAGCCCAGAGTTATAAACGCAGCGGCTCAGGTTGCAAAAGAGGGCTTCTCCAAGGTAGTGCTCCTCGGCAACGAAAAGGAAATAGCGGACAAGGCTAAGGAAATAGGCGCCGACATCGCGGGCATCCCGGTAATCGACCCCGAAAAGAGCCCCAAGTTCAACGACTATGTTGACACCTTCTATGAGATGAGAAAGAAGAAGGGCATCACCCGTGAGGAAGCCGCAAACTTAATGAAGGACGTGCTCTACTACGGTGTTATGATGGTCGAGAAGGGCGACGCGGACGGCATGGTAGCAGGCTCCATCAACTCCACGGGCAACACGCTCCGTCCCGCTCTTCAGATATTAAAGACGGCTCCCGGCGTTAAGTACGTGTCCTCGTTCATGGTAGTCGTTGTTCCCAACTGCACGCTGGGCGACAACGGCACGTTCGTATTCTCCGACTGCGGTCTTACCATCGACCCCGACGCGGACAATCTTGCGGAAATCGCAATCGCTTCCGCAAAGTCCTACAAGGCTGTACTTAAGAGCGAGCCGAGAGTTGCCATGATGTCGTATTCGACCTACGGCTCCGGCAAGGGCGACTCCGCCGACAAGGTACGCGAGGCCGTTAAGCTTGCGAAGGAGCGCGCTCCCGAGCTCATGCTGGACGGCGAGCTTCAGGCTGACGCATCCCTTATCGAGTCGGTAGGCCAGTTAAAGGCTCCCGGAAGCAAGGTTGCAGGCTATGCGAACTGCCTCATATTCCCCGACCTTCAGTCCGCGAACATCGGCTATAAGCTGGTTCAGCGTCTTGCAAAGGCCGAGGCATACGGCCCGATACTCCAGGGCATAAAGAAGCCCGTAAACGACCTGTCGAGAGGCTGCAGCGCCGAGGATATCGTAGGCGTTGTCGCAATCACCAGCGTACAGGCTCAGATGATGTAAATCCAATTTGTAAATACAATAAAAGGAGAAATGTAAGTGAAAGTATTAGTTATCAACGCCGGCAGCTCCTCGCTCAAGTATCAGCTTATTGATATGGACACCGAGAAGCTCATGGCAAAGGGACTTTGCGAGAGAATCGGCATCGACGGCAAGCTCACGCATGAAGTTATCGGCATGGAGAAGATGAAGAAGGACGTGCCGATGAAGGATCATAAGGACGCCATCAATGTTGTTCTTGACTCGCTCACTCATGAGGGATACGCTGTTATCTCCAGCATGAGCGATATCGACGCGGTAGGCCACCGCTTCGTTCACGGCGCGGAGTTCTTCAAGGATTCCTGCCTTATCGACGACGAGATGATGAAGGTCGGCGAAGCTTGCTGCGAGATCGCTCCGCTTCACAACCCGCCGAACATCATCGGCATCAACGCCTGCAAGGAAGTGCTCGGCTCCATCCCGCAGGTTGCCGTATTCGACACGGCTTTCCATTCGACTCTGCCCGCATACGCATACCTCTATGCGCTGCCCTATGAGTATTTTGAGAAGTATAAGATAAGAAAGTACGGCTTCCACGGCACCTCCCACAAGTATGTGACCCAGCGCGTGGGCGCAATGCTCGGTAAGCCCCTTTCCGAGCTTAAGATAATCACCTGCCACCTTGGCAACGGCTCCTCCATCACCGCTGTTGACGGCGGCAAGTCCGTTGACACGACCATGGGCTTTACGCCTCTCGAAGGCCTTATCATGGGCACGAGAAGCGGTTCGCTCGACCCGGCTATCCTTCCCTACCTCATGGAGAAGGAGAACCTCGACACCAAGGAGATAAGCAACATCCTCAATAAGAAGTCGGGCGTTTTAGGTCTCTCCGGCGTAAGCGCGGACTTCAGAGACGTTGAGGCTGCCGCTAAGGAAGGCAACGAGCGCGCTCAGATCACCATCGACCAGTTCTGCTATCAGGTCAAGAAGTACATCGGCTCCTTCGCGGCTGCTATGGGCGGCGTTGACGCCGTTGTATTCACCGCAGGCGTAGGCGAGAACTCCGCAGCGTTCAGAGAGCAGATCGTATCCGGCCTTGAGTTCTTAGGCATCAAGATCGACGCCGAGAAGAACAAGATCCGCGGTCAGGAAATCGACATAAGCGCACCAGACGCTACCGTAAAGACCCTCGTTATCCCCACCAACGAGGAGCTCATGATCGCCCTCGACACCAAGGCTATCGTTGAGAAGCTGAAGTAAGAATACAGGGACAATATTAAAGCAGGAAGTCATGCGGCTTCCTGCTTTTTTCGTTGACCGGACAAAGCCGGGCGGCACGAAATATGCCGCCCGGTTTGTGCATTTTTGGGATATTTTGTTGCGCCGGGACGCCGGACGTGGTAAAATTATGCTATAAACGACCGCAAAACGTGAGCGCATAAAAAAAGGAGGGA
>JAFOLN010000190.1 GCA_017419325.1 Clostridia bacterium | reverse complement strand
GGTCGCGGCAAATGAGGAGACCGTCCTCACCATAGGCCGCTTTGAAGCGGGACACGCAAGCAACGTCATCCCCGAAAAGGCAGTACTGGAGGGCACGCTTCGCATCTTCTCGCCGAAGCTGAGCGAATACCTTATAAGGCGCATAAAAGAGGTGAGCGTGGGCATCGCGGCCGCGTATCGATGCGAGGCCGAGGTCATAACCATAAGCGACTGCCCCGCCATGATTAACGACCGCGTGCTTACGGACGAGATTACGTCATACATAAACGAGCTGGGCGGCGTTAAGGTGCGCCCAATATTCCACAACATGGGCGCGGAGGATTTCGCCTTCTTCGCCGACAAGGTGAAGTGCTGCTACCTTGCCATAGGCGCGATGTACGGCGAGGGCTATCCCGTTTACACACAGCACAGCCAGAGAGTGCGCTTCGGCGAGGACGCCATTCCGAAGGGCGCGGCGATATATGCGGCCGCGGCCGTGCGCTGGCTCGAGGAGCATAAATAAACGAAATACGGCGCGGAGTAATCCGCGCCGTTTTAATATGACGTTCTCAGTCGAGCCGCTGCATGCCTATCTTTAAGTACTTCTGGGCAAGGTCAACATAGAGCTGCTTTCCCATGGACCAGAGCTTCGTGTCGCGCTCCAGTACGGGGCGCACCTCCTTTGCGGGAGAGCCCGCAACGACAACCTTCGGCGGTATCTCGGCGTTCATCTTTACGACCGCGCCCTCCGCAACGATGGAGTACTCGCCTATAACGGTGCCGAGGCTCGTAACCGCGCCCATGCCGATAACGACGAAATCCTTTATCTCCTTCGAGTGGATTATCGCGCCGTGGCCGAGGGTAACGCGCTTGCCGATTTTGCACACATCGTTCGGCGGCGCGTGAACTATAACGCCCTCCTCAACTGCCGTTTCGGGGCCTATCTCGATACGCCCGTAGTCGCCGCGAAGTATAACTCCGTGACCCACATACGCGCCCGCGCCGATAACGACGTCGCCTATGACGATGGCGGTCTCGCTCACGTATGCGCCGTCCTCAATGACCGGGGAGTGCCCGTCAAAAGCATAGATCATATAAAACATCTCCGTTCCTTTTTATTATATGCCCAAGACATATTTGAATCTGTCTCCATTATATATAAAAGGAAGGGGCAATGTCAATTTTCGGACGTGTTCAATCGAGCCTCTGCATGCCGAGTCTTATATACTTGGCGGCCAGGTCCACATAATTCTGCTTGTCCTCTTTCCAGAACTCGAACTCACGGTCGCTCACGGGGTGGATGACCTTGGCGGGAGAGCCGGCCGCCATGACGCGGGGCGGTATGACGTCGCGCATCTTAACAACGGAGCCCTCGGCGACTATGGCAAATTCACCTATAACGGTGCCGAGGCTCGTTATGGCCCCCATGCCGATGAGCACGAAGTCGGCAATCTCCCTTGAATGGATTATCGCGCCGTGACCCAAGGTGACGCGCTTTCCTATTTTGCATACCCTTCCGGGCGGGGCGTGGATGACAACGCCTTCCTCAACGGCCGTTTCCGCGCCTATCTCAACGCGGCCGTAGTCGCCGCGTATGACCGCGCCGTGGCCTATGTAGCAGCCTGTGCCGATAAACACGTCGCCGATGATTATCGCCGTTTCGCTCACATACGCGCCCTCTTCGATAACGGGCGAGTGTCCGTCAAAAGCATAAATCATAAAAACATCTCCGTTTCATAAAATATTAAGTACGAATTTGACTATATTATACAAAAGCGGCGGTCTCCATGTCAATTAAACCCTGTTTTTACACGAAAAAAGATGACATTTTGACCCTTGTATTGTTCATTAGTTATAATTTTCACTCATGGGCGGGGGCTCTTTTTGATAAAATTTCAACAATGTTTGTTAAAATTATATTAAAATGCGTGAAAGATATTGCATTTCTATGATTAAAATGCTAATATTTATATAGAGCAAAAGATTATATCAAAATTGAAGCGTAATACAGTATCAAAATAAACAGAAGAGGTGAAGGTAATGAAAAACGTATATCTTATAGGTGCATGCAGAACGGCAGTAGGCAGCTTCGGAGGTTCCCTCGCAAAGCTTTCCGCAAGCCAGATGGGCGCAGAGGTAATTAAGGAAGCTTTAAAGAGATCGGGCATAAACGCATCCGACGTTGACGAGGTAGTAATGGGCAACGTGCTCCAGGCAGGTCAGGGTCAGAGCCCCGCTCGTCAGATGGCCATCGCCGCAGGCGTACCCGTTGAGATTCCGGCAACCACCATCAACAAGGTGTGCGGTTCGGCGCTCCATGCAGTAACGCTGGCTTACAGATCCATTCTTGCAGGCGAGAACGAGTGCGTTATCGCAGGCGGCGCGGAGAGCATGAGCAATACGCCCTACGCTGTAAAGGGTATAAGAACGGGCGTTAAGATGGGCAATCAGCAGCTTATCGATATAATGATAAACGACGGCCTGTGGGATATATTCAACAACTATCATATGGGCATCACCGCTGAGAACGTAGCCGAGAAATACGGCGTTACGAGACAGATGCAGGATGAGTTTGCCGTAGCCTCTCAGAAGAAGGCCGCTGCAGCCATCGCATCGGGCGCGTTCAAGGATGAAATAGTTCCGATAACCATTCCCCAGAAGAAGGGCGACCCCATCGTATTCGACACCGACGAATATGTAAAGGGCAACACCACGCTTGAAAAGATAGCAGGCCTTAAGCCCGCGTTCAAGAAGGACGGCGGCACCGTAACGGCTGCAAACGCATCGGGCATAAACGACGGCGCGGCTTGCGTTATCGTAGCAAGCGAAGAGTTCGTAAAGGCTCACAACTTAAAGCCGCAGGCTCGCATAATCGCAACGGGCTCCAAGGGCGTTGATCCCTCCGTTATGGGTCTCGGCCCGATCCCGTCGGTTCGCGCAGCACTCGACAAGTGCGGTCTTAAGATAGAGGATATGAAGTATATCGAGGCAAACGAAGCTTTCGCGGCTCAGGCTGTAGAGGTAGGCAGACAGCTCGGCATAAAGGACGAGCAGCTCAACCCCAAGGGCGGCGCAATAGCAATAGGTCACCCGATAGGCGCATCCGGCTGCCGCATCCTTGTAACGCTCATCCATGAGCTCAAGGCAGGCGAGAAGGGTCTTGCAACGCTTTGCATCGGCGGCGGCATGGGCGAGTGCGTAATCATCGAAAAAATGTAAGCTTTATAAAATTCGCTGATCGGAGGAATTAAAATGAGCTTTGTTGAATACAAAACCGAAGGTCATGTAGGTATAATAACCATGTCGCGCGAGAAGGCCCTGAACGCAATAAACGATCAGGTGCTCGACGACCTGGAAGCCGTACTTGACGGTGTGGATCTCGAAAACATACGCGCGCTTATCATAACGGGCGCGGGCAAAAAGGCGTTCGTAGCAGGCGCGGACATCGCATCGATGGCCGATATGCCCAGCGAGGACGGCGTAAAATTCGGACGCAAGGGCAACGAGCTCTTCTTAAAGATAGAGCGCTTCCCCATTCCGATAGTGGCTGCAGTAAACGGCTTTGCATTAGGCGGCGGCTGCGAGCTTGCGCTTGCATGCGACATCCGCATAGCGAGCGACAACGCAATGTTCGCTCTTCCCGAGACGGGACTCGGCATAATCCCCAGCTTCGGCGGCACCCAGAGACTGCCCCGACTCATTAACGTGGGTATTGCCAAGGAAATGCTCTACACGGGCAGAAGAGTTATGGCTGACGAAGCGCTGAAGTTCGGCATCGTAAACGCAGTTTATACTCAGGATGAGCTTATGGACAAGGCAATGGAGCTTGCGAACCGCATAGCATCCAAGGCGCCCATCGGCGTAAGAGCCGCAAAGGCAGCGGTAAACGGCGGTCTTCAGGTATCCATCGACGAGGGTATTGAGATAGAGCTTGAAAACTCCGCAAAGGGCTTCGGCTCCCAGGATCAGCGCAACGCTATGCATGCGTTCGTTGAGAAGCGCAAGCCGGATCCGTTCATCAATAAGTAAGTTAATTTAATAATAAATAAAATCTAAAAGAAAGAGGTAAGAAAAATGAAGGTAGGCGTACTCGGTTCGGGCGCTATGGGCGCAGGTATAGTTCAGGCATTTGCAGAGGCAGGACATGAAGTCCTCATGAGAAGCCGTCATCAGTCTACGCTGGACGGCGCGTACAAGACGATAAACAAGATAATGTCCAAGGCAGTATCCAAGGGCAAGATCACCCAGGAGCATATGGATGCGACCATCGCCCGCATTAAGGACACGACGGAGCTCGAAGGCTTTGCCGATATGGATTTCATCGTTGAGTCCATCGCGGAGAATGTTGACATAAAGCTCGACCTGTTCAAGAAGCTTGACGAGATCTGCAAGCCCGACGTTATATTCGCAACGAACACTTCTTCGCTGTCCATCACGCTGCTTGCAAGCGCAACGAAGCGCCCCGAGAAGGTTATCGGCATGCACTTCTTCAACCCCGTTGGCGCAATGAAGCTCGTTGAGGTTATAAACGGTCAGCTGACCAATGCGGAAACGAATGAATTCGTTACCAATATGGCAAAAGAGCTGGGCAAGACTCCCGTACAGGTAAACGAGACTCCCGGATTCGTAGTTAATAAGATACTCGTTCCCATGATCAACGAGGCAGTCGGCATCTATGCTGACGGCATCGCATCGATAGAGGATATCGATACCGCTATGAAGCTTGGCGCAAACCATCCCATGGGCCCGCTGGAGCTGGGCGACCTGGTAGGTCTTGACGTTGTTCTGGCAGTTTGCGACGTTCTCCATGACGAAATGGGCGACCAGAAGTACCGCGCTCATCCGCTCCTTCGTAAGATGGTACGCGCAGGCCAGCTCGGAAGAAAGACCGGCAAGGGCTTCTACGATTACAGCAAATAAGTTATCTTTAAAAGACAGCCTCGCTAAAGAAAAAGAGACAGGTTCGCCTGTCTCTTTTTTTGTTTAAAACAGAAGGGAATAATATACTTTTCCCCCGGTTTGTTCTTGCGCAATCATTTCGGGTATGATATGATTTATATGTAAATATATAGCTGAAAATAGAAACTCTTATAAAAGCAGATTGTTTTCGGGCGTAAGCGTAAAAACCGGGAACAAAACCCGTTTTACTAAAGGCCGCATAGAAAAAGCGCGGGCCGGATCCGTTCATCAATAAGTAAGTTTTAAAACACTTAATAAAAATCCAAAGGAAAGAGGTAAGAAAAATGAAGATTGGCGTACTCGGTTCGGGCGCTATGGGCGCAGGCATAGTTCAGGCATTTGCAGAGGCGGGACATGACGTCCTCATGAGAAGCCGTCATCAGTCCACGCTGGACGGCGCGTACAAGACGATAAACAAGATAATGTCCAAGGCAGTATCCAAGGGCAAGATCACCCAGGAGCATATGGATGCGACCATAGCGCGAATAAAAGATACCACCGACCTTGCGGACTTCGCGGACAGAGACTTCATCGTTGAGTCCATCGCGGAGAATGTTGACATAAAGCTCGATATATTCAAAGAGATCGACGAGATATGCAGACCCGACGTAATAATTGCAACGAACACCTCTTCGCTGTCTATAACGTTGCTTGCAAGCGCAACGAAGCGCCCCGAGAAGGTTATCGGCATGCACTT
>JAFOLN010000189.1 GCA_017419325.1 Clostridia bacterium | reverse complement strand
TATTTTTTCAAAGCCTACTCCCCAAGGGTGGCCGCCGAGGCCAGAGGAACATTGTCCGCGCCTAAGGCCATCACCTTTATAACGGCCGTGTCCTCGCCGCATTCAAAGGGCACTCTCACCTTCGATATCTCCCGCACTGTCAGCTCCTCCGCCGAAACGTCGCGAAAGACCGTCTTTATGAGCCTGCCTTCTCCGTCGTAGGCGGCAAGCACCACTTTAAGCGGCTCGGCGCGCACGGCGACTATCGTCACATCCGCCGCGTCAATGCCCGCCTTGCCAAGGTCGTAGGGCTCCGCCTGTTCGCCGCCGCTGTAAAGTATCGCACCCACGGCAAGCACCGGGCTTTTATCCGCCGCCTCGGTAAGATAGCCCACGGTAACGTCCGAATCCGTCGCCGTTATCTTAAACGGCGCGCCGCCGCGCTCAAGCCAATCCTCCGTATGCGCAGAGGAATTGCCCCGTCTGTTGTCCCTCCAGTCGTTACTGTAGTAATAGTTAAAAATATCCTCCTCCGCGTTGAGGCCGTATATATACATATTGAGGTCGTTTTCCCTGCCGTTCGCCTGCCTGTATATCCTGCTCTCGCCCTTTGGTATCGTCTCAAAGGTATAGGGCGGCTCTGCCGCTTCCATATCGAGCGCAAGCGGGCAGTATCTTATAACGACGCCGTCCCGAAGCGCCATAAACGTTATAGCCGTCGTGTCCCTTTCAATGAACTGCTCCCCATAGGCCGCCCGCGAGCAGTAAAGGCTTCCGTCGCTTTTCTCCTCCGTATATGCCGCCGCGCCGCGAATGATTATGCGCGAAAGCTCCGCGCCGCTTTCGACAAGTCCTTCCTTCCACGTAAATTTCACGCTCTCGCCCTTATTAAGCGAAACGCGCCTTGTGAGAGGCTCACCCGACTCGACGCTTTTGCCCTTCGTCGGATATCTGAATATGGTGACTCCGTTCGCCTCAAAGGCTCTCGTTGTAACCGTCGTCCCGCTTTCGTCCGTCTGCGAGCTTAAGCCCTGGGCATAGTAGTTGTTTCCCGTGGGATGCACGTCGCCCGTACCGTATACGCTTTCCGATGCGATGAGCGTTTCGCCCGGGCGAAGCACCTTATATTTATAGACCGACTCATCGGTACGCGAAACGGTAAAATCGCCCTTCGGAAACTCTATGGAGCCCGGGCCCGAGACCGCGGTGAAAACTTCCGTCTGTCCGGCGTTCAGATAAAGCTTATTGCCGTTTCCGTATCCCGAATAGCTTTTCTCCGTCATCTTATAATAGTCGCCGTACACGCAGAAGATTCCGCAGGGGTCAAGAGCGCGTCTTTCCTCCGAATTGTTCGTTATCACAACGCTTTCTCCCTCTGCCAGCGCAACGACCTCCGTATCGGCCTTTGCTATCGGCTCAACGCTCGCCTCATACTGCCCCGAAAGGGCAACGAAGCTTCCGCTTTCGCCCGTTACTATAACCTTGCCGTCCTTCGGCACCATAATTCCGCCGATTCCGTCATATTCCGAGGCGCTTACGACTCCCATGCCGAATGCCGCGTATTTTTCCGGCTGCTTTTCAAGCTTGCTCTTCGTAATCCCGAAAAACGGGGCCGCCTTGCCGCTTACATTGGTAAACGTGACCTTAAGAGTTCTGAGAGAGCTCATTTTTACGGGCGCGGGCAGGTCTATATCCTCAAAAGCGTCGCTTAAAAAGGCGTAGGGCTCTCCGCTGTTTTGAGCACCGCCCAAAGCGATGCTGTATCCTGCGGGAACCGAAATTTCGCCGCCGCCCGCGTGAGCCTCCTTAAGCTTCGCCGACTCTCCTCCCGCGTAGTAAAGAGCGTAATTTCCCGGATAATAAACCGTCTGCTCCCGCCCCGATACGTTCGTAAAGGCCGCCGTCTCGCCGCATCCCAGCGCGCCGAACCTCCACGCGGGGCTTACGTCCTCCTCCAAAGTAAAATTCTCTGCTCTCGCCATGCAGTAAACATTTATGTCGTTTGCGTCCGAGGGCGAGCCCGAGCGGTTAAAAAGATAGTATCCGTCCGTCGTTATAACGGCGCGTCCGCCCGCCGGCACGGAAAGCACCTCGCGTTTTATGCTGCCGCCGCTGTGATAAAAAAAGTCCTTCTCTGTCACGGCGCCGTCCCCGTCGTATATAACATACGCCCACGCCCTATTGGACTCCGTGCGAAGAAGCACGTTCGCGCTGTGATCCGTGATGTTTTTGAAGGCGCAGGCCTCTCCGAAGCGCAGATCGGCGTGAAGAAGCGCGGAGGGCTCGTTTTTCTCCGCCTCAATGTCGCCTTCAAGCTTTATCATGCTAAGCGAAGCAAGCCCCGTGTTTGCCACGATGAACTGTCCCCCCGCGGGAAGGATTAGCGGATCGTGCCAGCCGGGGTCGTTTACGTCGCGCGCCGTAACGTACCCTTCGGCGTCCGTTATGACGTAATCCATCCGGGATATGTCGTCAATTGATATGTCCGTTTCTCCTGTGTTTGTGACCGTCCAGCAGTCGCCCGGGGCGACGCTAAGCCAGTTTGTCTGCGTCTCTTCCTCCGCCATGGCGGGCAGGCACACGGATATCGCCAGAATAATCGCAAGCATAAGACCAAGCGTTCGTTTCTTCACGGGAACTTCAGCTCCTTTTTTCATTCTTATGAAAAGTATACCATATAAACCCGCCCCCCGCAAGGACGCGGCTCCCCATATATACAAAAAAGGCTCCCCTTTCGGGGAGCCCTCATGCATCATCTCAATATACGCTGTAAAGAATCTTCGCAACCTCTGCGCGGGTAACATAATCGTTTGGCGCAAGCGTGCCGTCGGTGTATCCGGAGATTACCCGAAGCGCTATGAGCCTGCCCACGTATTCGCGGGCCCACGCGGGTATGGAGGCCGCGTCCTTAAAGGATATGTCGTCGGCCTTGTAGTCCGCGGGCACGAGACGGCCTATGGCCGTTATTATCTCGGCGCGGGTAAGACGCGCGTCGGGGTCGAATTTCACGGCGTTGTCACCGTCGGGGCGGCCCTTCATAACGCCGGCCTGCGCCACGGCGTAGACCTCCTTCTTCGCCCACGCGGGAATCGAAGCGTCGTCGGTGAAGGTCACCGCGTAGCCTTCGGCCGCGGAGGTGTCGAGCTTTAAGTATCTGCTCATCATAACGGCGAACTCGGCGCGGGTCACTCTGTTCTGGGGCAGGTAGTAAAGCCTGTGCGATGCGGAGTCCTCAACGCCCTTTACGAGCTGAGCGCTGTAAAGATAATCTATGTAGTCGCGGGCCCAGTGGCCTTCAACGTCGGAAAACGCGCTTTCGGCGCCCTTCGGGTCAACGAAGAACGAGGCGTAGCGCTGGGCGCGGTTCTTCGCCGTGTCAACCGCTTCTATCGTTACCTTGTGCATGCCCTTTTTGAAATCGTTCTTCATGTGCGCCATAAGTATGCCGCTTTCGGGGGTATAATCGAACTCGGTTATCTCTCCGTCAACGTAGAGCGTGATGTTCTCGGCGGTAAGCGTATCGTTGTCCGTCACACGCGCCCCGATGTTCAGAAACTCGTTGTTGTAGTCCCAGCCGTCCATCGGGTCTATGGCTATAACGGGCGGGGTGTCCACTTCATTCTTGCCCACCGTTATGTTCACCGTTTTCGACACGTCGCCGTAGCTTACGGTAATAGTGCCGCTCTGATTTATCTTGTCGGAGGCCTTGAACACGCCGTTCTGCGTTATTGTGCCCAGGTTCGGCGAGGACACCGACCAGGTGAACGAATTGTTGGAGGAATATACCTCAAGCGTGTTCTTATATGCCTTTGCGCTTAAGGTCATCTCCTCGCCGCTCTTTAAATCCGCCGACGAAACGGCATTGCCGTCCCTCAAAACATCGATGGAATCTATCTTGTCAAGTACGGTAAGCTTCGTTTCGCCGTTGGCCGCGCCCCAGACCGCGCTTACGGTGCCGGTGCCCGTCACGCTGCCCGTGGTGAGATATGCCGCCTTCGCGTCGGCGTTCACGGTGCCCATGCCCTCGGTCACGGTGAACATTATGCTCTCCGGCTCAGGCGCGGGAGCCGCGCTGTACGAAACGTCGGCCGCCTTTATGTCGAGCGGGATCGTCGCGCCCGGCAGCGCCTCTATGTTATAGGGGTAGAATATAAGGCGGTATACCATGCCGTCGGGGTTTAAGGTGTTCGCAAGAAGAAGGAAGTTCGCGTTGGCTCTCGGCGAGCCGTCGGACACCTCGTTTATTATCTTGCCCGCCGTCTCTCCGGGGAGCCGGAGGTACACGGTCGACGAGCCGCCGCCGTCAAGCATGAGCGCGTTTTCGCACCCGAGCGACTGCATGAACTCTGCCGTTTCCGTAACGGTGGCGCCCGCCGAATGACCGGTGAGCCTGCCGTCTATCTCAGCCGCGATGAGCTTGCCGTCGCCCGTAACGCCCACGGCCGTGCGGGGAGCCGTTTCCGTTGTGGAGTCGGGCACGAGAATGCCGTCCTTTAAAAGGAGCTGTCCGCCGCCTATTGCCTCCTTTACGTTGTTCCACTCGGGGTCGGAGGCGGTGAATGTTATGTTGTACGTCTGACCGAGCGCCACGGAGGCGATGCTCTCAAGCGGGCCGTCGTTGTCAACGCTTAAAAGCAGCGCGTTTTCCACCATCTTTATATTGCCCGCGTCGGTCATTATGTCGCTTACCCTTACCGTGACCGTCTTGCCTATGCCTATCTCGCCCGAAACTATGTCAAGGACAATATGCGTGCCGGGATTCTGGGTACGGCTCTCCGTTGAAAAGTCCTCCGAGAAGAGGTACACGCCGTACATGGTGCGGTATTTGTTGAAATGGTCAACGGGTACGGTTACGCCCGAGTCGCTCACCATGGAAATGGCGATCTTCGGCTCGCCCACGATTATCGTGCCGTCGTCCTCAAAGCCGATGGCGGGATATCCCGCGTCGGAGGTGTTAAGCTTTCCGTTATGCACCGACATGCCCAGCGGTATGCCCGTCATAAACGAATAAAAGTCGCCGTTTATGCCGCCGGAAATGCTCAGTCCCTCGGAGGAGGACGCGTAGTCAACGACGGAGGTTATTGCCGAACGGCCGTACAGCCTCGAGCCGTACAGCACCACGGGGGCTATGCCCTGCCCTCTCGTGTCCACGGTGAACACGTTGGCCTCCTGCCTTCCCCGCGACGAATGCATCGCTATTATCTCGTTATATTCGGCGTTGTCCGCAATCATGAGGGGAGACTCGTGTATCACGGTGCCGATGGACGACGCGCCCGCGTATATGAACGACGAAGCCGCTATCGCCAGACCCAAAACAGCCGCCAGAAGCCGCCTGTATTTCTTTTTCATTTTACCCTCCGTTATTTATCAGAAAAAATAGATTTACATAATATATTTTATACCCGATTTATTCAAATGTAAATATAAAGTATGCGAAAGTTGCGATTTTTCGCCCCTTACAGCACCGTTACGCGCCGCCTCTCGTAATCTATGAGGCCGTCGCGCTTCATGGCGGCCATCTCCCGCATCATGGCGCTTCTGTCGGCGCATATGTAGTCGGCGAGGGCCGACGCCGAAAAGGGCAGCGTTATGGTGCGCCCGCCCTGCTTTTTAACCTCAAGAAGGAAGAAATAGCGAAGCTTTTCACGAATGGAGCGGTTCGAGATGACCTCCACCCGTTCGCTGAGCCTCATGGCCCGCTGGGATATCATACCGATGAGGTTCCGAAGCATCGTCGTATGGCATTCGCACACCTTCCCGCAGGGGCGCGTCACCCTGTCGCGGGAGATGAATATGACCTCGCACTCGCTTTTCGCCGTAATGCTCACGTCGTCGCCCATGGGGTTTAAAAACGCCGCCATCTCGCCGAAAACGTCGCCCCCCGTCAGGGTGTCGAGCACATATTTCCCGCCCAGCATGTCGGTGCGCTGAAGCGTCGCGCCGCCGCGGGCGATAATGCCTATAAAGTCCGTGCCGTCGCCGAAGGAGAAGATAACGTCCCCCGCCGAGAACGTCTTTTTCTTCGCGCCGAGGCAGTTATACATTTTTTCGCTGTCCGAATCGGACACGCCCGCAAACATCGGAGAAAGATTGAGCAAATAATTCATAAAAACCACCGTATTGTTGCGTCTGCAACACTTTTTATTTTTATTATATGGTATACTGTTGTTGAAGTAAAGTCAAAACTATATATAAAAGGAGGTACTTTATGAAAACTTTAGAGCTTAAAAAGAATTTCTATTACACCGGCGTACACGATACCGGCCTCAGAGTGTTCGATATCGTAATGAGGACCGAGTTCGGCACAACGTACAACTCGTACATTTTGAAGGGCTCAGAAAAAACGGCGCTCTTTGAAACGGCCAAGCTGAAATTCTATGACGAATATATAGAAAGCGTGAAGGCCGTGACGGACGTTTCCGCCATCGACTACATCATAGTCGACCACACCGAGCCCGACCACGCGGGCAGCATCGAGAACCTTATCGCAGAAAATCCCAATATAAAAATAGTGGGCACGGCCACCGCCCTGGGCTTCTTAAAGCACATCGTGAACCGCGATTTCTACTCCGTGACCGTAAAGGATCGCGATACCCTGTCTCTCGGCGACAAGACGCTTCAGTTCATTGTGGTGCCGAACCTTCACTGGCCGGACTCCATGTATACCTACATCGTTGAGGACAAGACGCTCGTCACCTGCGACTCCTTCGGCGCGCACTACTGCCATGAGGATATATTAAGAAGCAAGGTGACCGCCGAGGCCGACTACGAAAGCGCGGCGAAGTATTACTTTGACAACATCATAGGCCCCTACAAAAACCCCTATATGGTAAGGGCCCTGAAGCGCGTGCGCGAGCTTGAGGTCGACATGATATGCCCCGGACACGGCCCCGTACACGACGCGAAGCTTCCCGAACTTTTCGCCCGCTACGACGAGTGGTGCAAGGACGTAAACCCCAACACGAAAAAGACCGTCGTTATGCCCTACGTTTCGGCATACGGCTACACAAAGCAGCTCGGCGAAAAGATAGCCGAGGGCGTTCGCGACTCCGGCGACATCGACGTAAAGCTTTTCGACATGGTTGAGGCCGACCCCGGCGAGGTGCTGGGCGAGATAGGCCACGCCGACGGCCTGCTCTTCGGCACGCCAACCATAATAGGCGAGGCGCTTGCTCCCATCTGGTCGCTTACCACCTCGATGTTTGCGCCCGTCCACAAGGGAAAGCTTGCCTCCGCCTTCGGAAGCTACGGCTGGAGCGGCGAGGGCGTTCCCCATATAGTGGAGAGATTGAAGCAGATAAAGCTCAAGGTCCCGGACGAGGGCTTCCGCGTCCGCTTCAAGCCCAGCGACAACCAGCTGCTTGACGCTTACGAATACGGCTACAACTTCGGCTGCATCCTGCTTGACAAGGAAAACGACAGAATAAAGAAGGCCGCAAAGGGCCCCCGCACTCTCGTAAAGTGCCTTGTATGCGGCGCGATATTCGACTCCTCGCTTGAGACCTGCCCCGTATGCAACGTGGGCAAAGAGAACTTCGTGCCCGTTGAGGAGGAGACGGATAAGTTCAAAAAGAACACCGACGAAAAGTTCGTGGTACTCGGCGGCGGCGCGGCTGCGCTTACGGCGGCGGAGGCAATACGCGAGCGAAACGAGACGGCAAGCGTCATAATGATCTCCGACGAGGAGATACTCCCCTACAACCGTCCCATGCTCACAAAGTCCATGCTCGCCGACTTCACCTCCGACCAGATGGCCGTACACACGAAGGACTGGTACGAGGAAAACAGGATAGAGACCGTGCTCTCAACCTCCGTTGAAAAGATAGACCCCGAAAAGAAGACTGTAACGGCAGGCGGCAAGACCTACGCTTACGACAAGCTCATCTACGCCCTCGGCGCAAAGGCCTTCGTTCCTCCATTCAAGGGCGCGGACCAGAGCCACGTCGTCTCCATCCGCACGATAAAGGACACGAGAAAGATAAAAGATATGCTTAAGACCGTAAAGAACACCGTCGTAATCGGCGGCGGCGTTTTAGGTCTCGAGGCGGCATGGGAGCTTAAAAAGACGGGCTGCGCCGTTACGGTGCTCGAGGCAGGCCCCGCCCTCATGGGACGCCAGCTTGACGCGGCGGCCTCGAACATGATAGGCGCAATCCTTGAAAAGAACGGCTTTAACCTCGTTGTGGGCGCAAAGATCGCCGAGATAGGCGCGTCCGCCGTAACATTGGAGGACGGCCGCTCCTTCCCCGCGGAGCTTGTAGTCGTTTCCACCGGCGTATCGCCCAACGTGGCCATAGCAAAGGACGCCGGCATCTACGCGGAGCGAAACATCTTCGTATCCGACAAGATGGAAACGAGCGTTGACGACATATACGCGTGCGGCGACTGCGCTCAGTGCAACGGTATAAATTACGCCCTCTGGTCGCAGTCCGTGGCCATGGGACAGGTGGCAGGCGCGAATGCGGCAGGCGACGACGTAACGTACGAAGGCATAACCGGCGCGCTCGTGTTCAACGGCCTTAATTCCAGCCTCTTCGCCTTAGGCGACAACGGAAAGAAGCCCGACAAGAGCTACCGCACCGTGGAGCTTAAGGACGACCAGCGCCACATGTACGAAAAGTATTACTTCCTCAACAACCGCCTTGTTGGCGTTATCCTCATCGGCGACACCTCGAAGATGGTGAAGCTCACCGAGGACATCCAGAAGGGCGCGAAGTTCGAAGAAGTCATAAAAATAAACTGATTGCAAAGGAGAAAAAGACTATGAAATACGAATGCCCCTGCGGATACGTTTACGACCCGGCAGTTGGAGACCCCGACAACGGTATAGCTCCCGGAACGAAATTTGAAGACCTCCCCGACGATTGGGTATGCCCCGTGTGCGAGATGGGCAAGGAAGAATTCTCCCCCGCCGAGTAATTCTCGAGTAATTCTTCAGAGAAAACAAAAAAACCCGCCGAAGGCTTTTCGCCTCCGGCGGATTTTTTAATACTTGCGCCTACTTTATAAGCTGCCAACACCTGTAAATGAACGTAACGGCCTCCTCGCGGGTCACCGCGTCCGAAAGCCTCAGGTTCCCGTTTTCATCGCCGCGAAGGACGCCCCGCTCCACGGCCCATTTTACGGCCTCTTTCGCCCATTCGGAGGGCGTGTTGTCAGGCTTTTTCGTCATGCTCTCATCCTTCCCCGAAAGTATCCTCTCTTTAAGCTCCTCCCACTCCGACTCATGCAGGGCGTACCAGAGCGGGCACATTTTCCCCGTCGCGTCATAGTGGCGTATAACGCGGCGGCAGCCGTAGCGCGATATAAGACCGCGGCAAAGGCGCACCGTGTTTTCAAGCGTCGCTTCGCTTATCCTGCCGGACTTATCCGGATGGCACATCTCTATCTGTATATACTTCCCGTTATACTCCCCGCTCTTCGTGCCGTAGGACTTCATGTCCGGCGGTATAAGCTCAATCGCCTCACGGTCGTCCACAACGTAGTTTACACTCACCCTCGCGTTCACATTGTGAAAATAATTCGCGTTCGCCGCGGCCGTCGTGCCCGGGTTCCCCACATAGTGAAGTATTATGCCCGCGGGCGTCATCCTCTCTTCGGGATTGTTTATGCGCTTCGGTATGTGCCGCTTAATTATCTCCATCTTTTACCTCCGGCAGTCCCGCAAGCGACGTAAGCAGAGAAAGAACGGCCGAAAGAGCCGCCGTCCCCAGCACCGTCTGCCAGTTTACGTCCGAAAAGACCGCCGTCGTGCCTATAACGGCCGCGGCCGTCTGCGAAAACGTCTTCGCGGCGCGCACAAGCGCCGCCTTCCACCATCGCTTTGTCATTAAAAGCCCCCTTTTACGTCTTTATTTTAAGGCTCCGCACCTGCTCCATGAGCGTGTCGAGATAACCGTTGCCCGACAGCTCGTCGTGATATATTCTGTGCATCTCAATTAAGTCCTCAAGGCTCTCCGCGTCTATCTCGCCGTCCGCGATGTATCGCTTCCCCAAAAACTTTATCCTGTCATATAAAAGGGCGCGGGTGCCCGCCATAACGCCGCCCTTTTTCCTCGTCCGCTGAACGATCGCGCCCGCCGCCGCTCCCACCAGCGCGGAAAGCGCCCCGCTTCCAAGAACGGCGATAAGTATGTCATACGCCACGGCCGCACCCCCTATGCGCCCACGGCCATATACGAATACACAACGCCCGACTGCCCAAGCGCATGCTCAAGATGGGCGTCCTCATAGACCCACGAAAGAGTCACGCTCCTTTCCTGCCACGCGGCGGAAACGGACGTTGTGCCCGCGTTTCCGCTGTATGACGCGATGACCCCCGTCTGACCGTGCATAAGCATTGACTCCACGTGAGTCGCCTGTCCGCTTACGGAGCACACGCCCATGATGAACACCATATACGGCTTAAAGTCAAACGAAAGCGTAACATCGCCGCCCGTGCCTTCGTATGTCCCCGCCTTAAATCGAAGCGCGTCCGCGATAAGGAGCGCGTCCCTCGCGTCATGAATCGGCTTTGCGCAAAGCGCGCCGCCCGCGCCCGTGAAAACGGGCAGACCCGCCGTCTGCCCCGTCTGAAGCCTGTTCTCGACCGCCGTTACCCTGTTTTTTATCCTCATCATATCGGTTCCGCCCGATACGTTTACCGAACCTATCAAAGTCCGTCACGCCCCCTTCTTTTCACACTCATGCTC
>JAFOLN010000024.1 GCA_017419325.1 Clostridia bacterium | reverse complement strand
GTATTCCTTAAAGTCGCCGCCTATTTCCTCGTTTCTTAAGGCGTATTCAACCGAGGCCTTCATGTAGCCCAGCCTGTTTCCCGCGTCGTACCGCTTGCCAGCAAAACCAACGGCATATACGCAGCCGCGGGCGATGAGCTTTCTTATGGCGTCGGTGAGTTGTATCTCGCCGCCCACGCCGGGGACGGTGGAGTCGATGGCGTCGTATATCTCGGGGGTGAGTATGTAGTGGCCAAGCGCCGCGAAGTTGGACATTTTTTCTTCCACCTTCGGCTTTTCGGCCATATCGGTCACTCTGAAAAGCCCCTCCTCGATGGTCTCGGGCTTTATGACGCCGTATTTTGAGATGTTTTTGTCGTCTATGTACTGGACGCCCAAAATAACGCCGTTGAGCTTTTCGTATGCGTCTATGAGCTGGCGCGTTGCGGGCGCGCCGTCGTTATATACGATGTCGTCCGCAAGTATAACGGCGAAGGGCTCGTCCCCGGTGAAGGCCTTGGCGCAGCGGATGGCGTGACCCAGTCCCTTTTGCTCCTTCTGGTATACGAAGTGGATGTTGCCGAGCTCCGTAAGCTCCTTTAAGCGCTTAAGCTCCGCTGTCTTTCCCGAAGCGGAAAGCTTTGCCTCAAGCTCAAAGTGGGGAACGAAGTATTCCTCCATGGCCGTCTTGCCTCGGCTCGTTATGATAAGGATATCCTCAATGCCCGACGATATGGCCTCCTCCACCACATACGATATGGCGGGGCGGTCGACGAGGGTGAGCATTTCTTTCGGCACGGTCTTTGATGCGGGCAGCATTCTCGTACCGAAGCCCGCTGCGGGGATGACGGCTTTTTTAACCATGATAAGTCCTCCGTTATTTTGCGAAAGCGTATTTCTGATTTATCTTTTCAAGGGCTATTACAAGCGGTATGCCGATGATGTAAAGCACGCCTGCCTGGCTTATAAATATCTGCGAGCCTATAACAAGGAACAAAGACGCTTCTATTCTGTTTAGCTCAACATAAGTAAGCATCGCGCCTATGACTAAGGCGTTCACAATGACCGGCGGGAATGCGCCGAGGATGAGCCTCGGTGCGCGCGCAGTTATGTGCGTTCCGATATAGCGCGTGAGAATCGCGGCGACGAGCGTTGCGGCGGAGCCGCAGATTATGTCTATCGCGCCGTAGCCTCCGAAGATGTTTGCCAGAAGGCAGCCGATGAACAGTCCCGGTACAGCCTGGGGGAATATGAGGGGAAGCAGCGTCAGCGCCTCCGACACCCGAAACTGGATGGGGCCGTAGGAGATGGGCGCAAGCACAAGCGTCAGGGCAAGATATGCCGCGGCGATGAGCCCGCCTATCACAAGGTCTCTTGTTTTCATTATTTGGTTTTCCTTTCCGTAGTTTTATTTTAAGTCAGGATTTTGCGAACTGACTTTTAAGGCGAATGCCTTAGAATAAATATTATAGCGCGAAACCCCGCATAAGGCAAGCGTTTTTTATATAAAACCGCGTAAGCTCATGTTTATTTTCGAAATTGGCCTTGCCCGTACTTTTAAATGTATTATTTTACAGCGCTTGACATAAACGGATGCGCGTAATACAATATAAATAAGCAAAGACGCTTCTCCTGAGGAGAGGCGTCTTTTTTATTTGAAGGGGAGGTATTATTATGGCAGCATTTGAAAGGATATTGTCGGGAATACCCGAAATGGACGCCGCGCTTGACAATATAAGGCTTGGCGACAACGTTGTATGGAGAGTTTCCGAGCTCTCCGAGTTTCGCCTCTTCATGGAGCCATATCTCAGACAGGCGATAGCGGACGGCAGGAACATAATCTATTTCAGATTTGCAAGTCACGAGCCGCTCGTATGCGACTGTCCCGAGGTAAAAAAGATTGAAGTTCCGCTTTCTCACCGCTTTGAGACCTTTACCGTCGATATACACAACGCCATAGAACGCGAGGGAAAAGACGCGTTTTACATTTTTGACTGCCTTTCGGAGCTGCAGGCGATGTGGGCGACGGATCTTATGATGGGAAACTTTTTCAGAGTCACATGTCCGTTTCTGTTTATTCTGGACACGGTCGCATTTTTCCCGATTATAAGAGGAAAGCATTCCGTTCACGCGATAAACAAGATACTTGATACAACACAGCTTTTCCTTGACGTATACTCCGACAAAAAGAACGTCTATGTGCGCCCCGAAAAGGTCTGGAACAGAAGCTCCGGTACAATGTTCCTGCCCCACACCTACGAGCCCGCGACAGGGCATTTCAGACCGATACTTGACGGCGTAAAGTCAAGCCGGTTCTATCAGGTCCTGGGCAATGTTCAGCGCGCCGCGGACGAGCAGTTCATGGACTCGTGGGACAGATCGTTTAAACGGGCAAAGATTCTCTATGAGAGCGGCGCGGACATCTCAAAACAGTGCTCCAATATGTGCAACATTATGATGACGCGGGACACTAAGCTTCGTGAAATGGTGAAGAAGCATTTCTGCCCGGAGGACTATTTCAGCGTAAGGGATCACATGATAGGTACGGGCATGATAGGCGGAAAAGCCTGCGGCATGCTCCTCGCGAGAGCTATAATAAGAAATACGGAACCGGATATAAACGAGGTGCTGGAACCCCACGATTCGTTCTACATAGGCTCCGACGTTTATTATACGTATATTGTGGACAACAACTTCTGGGATCTGCGCATAAGACAGCGAACCGAGGAAGGGTATTACGCGCTGGCCGACGAATTCGCGCGTCAGCTAATGAAGGGACGGTTCTCCGATGAAATGCGCGGACAGCTGAGCCGGATAATCGAGTATTACGGACAGGATCCGTATATCGTCCGTTCCAGCAGCATTCTCGAGGACGGCTTCGGAAATGCCTTTGCGGGAAAATACGAGTCGGTATTCTGCGCCAACAGAGGAGCGCCGGAGGAGCGCCTTTCTGAATTTGAAAATGCCATAAAGACAGTCTATGCAAGTACAATGAACATGTCCGCGCTTGATTACAGAAAGCGCCGCGGACTTGATAAGCGCGACGAGCAGATGGCGCTGCTTGTGCAGCGTGTATCGGGCTCCTATTACGGAACGTATTATATGCCATGCGCGGCCGGAGTAGGATATTCGTACAGTCCGTACAGCTTTCTTAAAAGCTCCGACCAGTCTGCGGGGATGCTCCGCCTCGTTATGGGGCTCGGCACCTCTGCCGTTGACAGGACAGAGGGCTCATATCCGAGGCTTGTAAGCCTTGATATGCCTGAAAAAACGATATATTCAAGCGACGCAGAGAGGCATAAGTTCTCACAGGGCAGAGTAGAAGTAATGAATACGTCCGTGCATGAGCTGGAGCGCCTGCCGCTTAGGACGATTGAGCCGGAGATGCCCGAATATCTGAAAGCAATACTGCTTGAGCATGACTTTGAGGCGGAAAGCAGGCTTCGTGAAATGGGGCGAACGGTTTCATCCACGTTTATCTCGTGCCACGGGCTTGTAAGCAACAAAACCCTTATGTCCCGTATGCAAAGGATGCTCAGGCGCATACAGGACGAGTATGAATATCCCGTCGATACGGAGTTCACCATAAATGTTTCCGATGACGGCGAATATTCAATAGACCTTCTGCAGTGCAGACCGCTTCAGGTCATAAGCGACAGGGCGGGAATAACAGTACCCTCGGATATACCGAAGGAGAATATCCTTCTTGAAAGCAGGGGCGCTTCAATGGGGCTTTCAAAGGCCTCAAAGCTCGATATTATCGTATACGTCGATCCCGTCGCGTATTATAATATGCCTTACCGGGAGAAAGCGTCGGTCGCAAAAATGATAGGCAGGATAAACTGGCATTACCGCAATATGGGAAAGCATATGATGCTTATGGTGCCGGGAAGAGTAGGCACTTCGTCGCCGGAGCTGGGCGTGCCGACTTCGTTTGCGGAAATAAGCGAATTTGACGTTGTGTGCGAAATGGAGGAATCGAGGGCGGGCTACAATCCCGAGCTCTCTTACGGCAGTCATTTCTTTCAGGATCTGGTCGAGGCGGAGATTTTGTATACCGCGGTCTTCAACAACGAAAAAACACTTCATTTTGCCCCCGAAAAGCTCAGGGAGCTTAAAAGCATACTGGGGGAGATCGACGAAGAAAGCGGACTTGAAGAAATCGTCGCCGTATACGATGTGAGCGGGTGCGGCTGCAGGCTATTTAACGATATAAAAAACGAGCATCTTCTTATAACAATATAAAGACAGGTCATTTGATGTAAAAAAGGAGACGCCGCCGCCCGCGCTTGACGCGGATTATGCGATAATATATAATCTATTTTAAGAAAAATACACATATCGGGGGCATACCCGAAGCATAAAGACAGGTGAGAAAATGCTAAAAGGAAAAACGGCGGTGGTAACGGGAGCCGCGAAGGGTATAGGAAGGGCTATATGCGAGGTATTTCTTAAAAACGGCGCAAAGGTAGTGGGTCTTGACATATCGGAGCCCGCGGAGCCCCTAAGCGGCGACATCGTTTATTTAAAGCTCGACGTGTCGAGCACCGGGGACTGCGAGCAGGTGTACGGCGAGATTGTGACAAGGCTTGAGCGCATCGACATCCTTGTAAACTGCGCGGGCATAACGGTGGACGCCATGACAAAAAAGATGACGGAGGAGCAGTTCGACCGCGTCGTTGCCGTAAACTTAAAGGGCACATGGAACCTTACGCGCCTTGTGGGCCCCGCCATGCAGCAGCAAAAATCGGGCTCGATAATAAACATATCGTCCGTTGTGGGCGTGTTCGGAAACGTGGGTCAGTCTAATTACGCCGCCACGAAGGCGGGCGTCGTGGGCATGACGAAAAGCTGGGCGAAGGAGTTTTCCATGAAGGGCGGGAACGTGCGCGTGAACGCCATAGCCCCGGGATATACCATGACCGACATGATGAAGACCGTGCCGCCCGATATCCTTGAGAAGATAAAAGGCACGACGATGCTGGGAAGGCTTGCCGAGCCTTCGGAGATAGCCAACGCGGTGCTCTTTTTGGCGTCGGATCTGTCCACATATGTGACGGGCGAGCTTATAAACGTAAACGGCGGCATGAGGCTTTAAACAATACATTCAAGGCGGGTATGAGGGTTTTATGGAAAAGAAGCTTATAAAAATAACCGATATAGACGGCATAAAGGTGGGCCACGCGCAGGACAGGGAGAATGCCACGGGCTGCACCGTCATCATCTGCGAGGAGGGAGCGGTCTGCGGCTGCGACATTCGCGGCGGAGGGCCCGCCACCCGTGACACAGGGCTTCTTTTGCCCGGCAGCGCTCAAAGAAAGCTCTACGCCGTCATGTTCTCCGGCGGCAGCGCCTTCGGGCTTGACGCCTGCGGCGGCGCGATGGCTTATCTTGCCGAAAAGGGCATAGGCTACAAGGTGGGGCCGTTTCGCGTGCCGCTTACGGTGGGCGCGTCCGTTTTCGATCTGCCCGTTGGGAGCGGATTTGTCTATCCCGACAAAAAGATGGGCTATGAGGCGGCAAAGAACGCCCATACGGGCGACGTCCCCGAGGGCAATGTGGACGCGGGCACAGGCTGCATCGCGGGAAAGTTCGCGGGAAAGGACCGCGCCATGAAGACGGGGCTCGGCATTTACGGCGTGTCATACGGAAAGCTTAAGGTGGCGGCGCTGGCGGTGGTGAAT